>NZ_PJJK01000106.1:0-84193 GCF_002929785.1 Cryobacterium sp. Y62
CGCCACCCGAGAGGCGGGCTCCGGGATTGAACCGGCTGCTGCGGGCGGGGCGGTGAGGGTCATGGCGACGGCGCCTCCTTCACTCACAATTATACTGCGAATCGCCCTTAAACACGAGAAAATATCATTAATATGGTGAGCTGGTATAAGAATTACTTACACCCCCGTGCCCCACAAGGGCCCGGCACAAACCGCAGCCGGTGACGCCGCGACCAAACCTGCGTCCCCGAAGGTGGAAGTGCCCACGCCGTGGAACAACGGATAAGTTCGTCTGGTTGTCGCAACACTGCCAGAGGAGCTCCATGTTCGCAGAACCCCGCCTTCGCGGACCGAAATTCTCCACGCTCACCTGGACCGTGCTCGGCCTGTCACAGGTGCTGTTGCTCGTGGCCGCATCGACCGGCGGGTTTTCCGGCCTGTTCCTGATGATTGGCGCGATCGGCGCCTTTACCGCCATCTATGTGCTGGCCACCGGTCGGCGCTCGTGGGCCGTCATCCCCACACGCAAGATTGCGAGTGTCGTTCTGGCCGGGGCGCTCGTCGCGGTCTTCGTCGGGTCGTCGCTGGCGCCGGCATCCGTCGACGCGAACCTGGCCAGCACGAGTGCGCAACCGACCGCAACGGCCACCCCTTCTGCGACGCCAAGCCCGACGCCAAGCCCGACGCCGTTGGCGTTCACCGACGAAGCGCCAACCGATCCAGCCACAAGCACACCGGCACCGGAGGCCGCAAGCATCGTTCTGGCCGATACGTCAGGGACCGACACCACAGCGGTCGCGCTGCTGGCGACCCTGCCAATCAAGGGCCGCGCGCCCAAGACCGGCTACGACCGCAGCGGCGGCTTCGGCACGGCCTGGCTCGACGTTGACCAAAACGGATGCGACACCCGTAACGACATCCTGACCCGCGACCTGACCAACATCGCCAAGCAAGGCGACTGTCGGGTCGTGACCGGCACACTGACCGGCCCATACACGGGAAAAACGATCAACTTTGTGCGCGGAACGGCGACGTCGTCGCTCGTTCAAATCGACCACGTCGTGGCACTATCAAATGCGTGGCAGACCGGAGCTCAGCAACTCAGCCAAGCCCAACGGGTGTCGCTCGCGAACGATCCGCTCAATCTGCTAGCCGTGGACGGTCGCACGAACTCGAGCAAGGGTGACGGCGATACGGCCACCTGGTTGCCGCCGCTAAAACCATACCGATGCGCTTACGTGGCACGGCAGATTTCTGTGAAGGCGACCTACGGGCTATGGGTGACGCAGGCCGAGCACGACGCGATGACCCGTATTTTGACTGCTTGCCCCGACGAGCGGGCGACGGCATCCGTTTTCGCGCCGGCTCCCGCTCCCGTTGTCGTCGTCCCTATACCGGTTGCCGAGCCTGCGCCCGTGGTCGTGGTGCCCGTTCCGGTCGCCGTCGAGCCGGCGCCCGTGGCACCGGTTGCGCCGGCACCCGCCAGCGCCTATTACAAGAACTGTGACGCGGCGCGTGCTGCTGGAGCAGCTCCGGTACACACGGGCGACGCCGGGTATGGGCGTCACCTCGACCGGGACGGCGACGGCGTCGGCTGCGAAAGCTAGCTGACCAGGCTGGCCGAACCAGCCGTTATGGCGTGCGCACCCCCGACCATAGAGCGGATGCCGCCCCGCCGGTCTGCCAGGTAGCCTCCGCATCGACGGCTACCGCGACCGCCGACTTAGAATCCGCGACCGCCCGCTCAGAACCCTCGGCGCCCTGCAAACAGAGCGTGCAGCAGGGGGACGACCGACGCGACCATCAGAACGGTACCCAGCACCGTGTCATCCGCTCGCAGCAGGACGCCGGCGATGAGCAACGCAGCGAACAGCAGCGCCGATACCGCTTGCCGCATAGTGCGCTCGAGTCGGGCGACACGTTTCTCGAGACCCGGGCTGGCCACCGCCACAGAGCCGTCTTCGGCGCGGGTGATGAGCGCATCGAGGCGCTTTGGCAGACGAAAGGCGATGCCGGCGGTCTCCATCGCCTGCTTCGCGAGGTCCTGCACCAGATTTCCACTCTCGTCACGCAGCAGCTGTGCCGCGTAGGGCTCGACGGAGTCCCAGAGGTTGAAGGCCGGGTTGAGCGCGCTGGACACTCCGGAGGTGAGCGACATAGCCCGAATGATGAGCAGAAAGTTCTCGGGCAGCTGAAACGGCAGCGAGCGCACAACGTCGCCGAACTGCACCGCGAAGTCGCGAAACTCCCGCGGGTCCACCTCGCGCAGCTCAGCGAAACCCATACCGCCGAACCGGGCGAACAGAGTGGTCATGGCCCGTTCGAGCTCGGTCGTCTCGGCCGAGGGAAGGAGCACGCCGACGTCGTTCATCGCATTGACCAGGCCGCGCCCATCGCGCGAAGCGGCCGCGATGAGCATTTTGCGCAGGCCCGTGCGCGTGCTGGTGGGCACTTCGCCCATCATGCCGAAGTCGATGAACGTCAACTTCCACCCACGCTCACTGTCGGCGACCGGGGTGACGAAGATGTTTCCGGGGTGCGGATCGGCGTGAAAGAACCCCATGGTGAACATCTGGTCGAACATGACCTCAGCAAAAACAGGGGCCACATTAGTCGGGTCGATGCCCGCCTTGATCAGGGCTTCAACGTCGGTAATCTTGATCGCCGTGACGTCTTCGAGGGTGAGCACCTTTCGGGTGGTGCGCTCCCAGACGACACCGGGCACGCCTACTCGGTCGTCATCGGCAAAGGCCGCCGCGAAGCGTTCGGAGCTGCTCGCCTCGTGCAAGTAGTCGATCTCCTCGAGGCTCGTCTGAGCGAACTCTTCGACCAACGCCGGCATGTCGACCCGGTTGGAGACGAGTTTCACATGGCTGAGCCACCCGCCCACCTTGCGCAGCGCTGCAAGGTCGACGTCGATGATTTCGTCGATTCCCGGACGTTGAACCTTGATGATGACCCGGTCGAGCCCTGTGTCAGCAGCATCGAGTGAGATGAGCTGGGCCCGGTGCGCCTGCCCCAGGGATGCCGCCGCTACCGGCGACTCGTCGACCGACGTAAAGGCCCGTTCGAGCGGCATGCCCAGCTCCGCCTCGATAGCAGCGCGAATGGCCGCAAACGATACCGGAGCCACTTCATCCTGCAGCCCCTCGAGCTCTTTGGTGATCTCGGGCGGCAGCACGTCGAGGCGCGACGACATGAACTGCCCGACCTTGATCATGAGACCGCCAAGGTCGGCCGCGAGCACGTGAAAACCCTTTGCGAAGCGCTGCATCCGCTTAGAACGGGTGCGCTCTGCGACTTTCACCAGCCCGATGCGAGGCAGGAACAACTCGAACCACCACGTTATAGCGAGATACCAGCTGGCAAAACGCAGAATGCGGCGGTAGCGGGCGCGCATGTTGCCCGCGCCCGAATTTGAATCGTAGCTACCTCGACGAGCCAGTGGCACCCCGTCAGTCCTGGGCGAGGATCGAGTAGAGCTTGCGACGCGCGTCGTCGAGTACCGCGACGGCCTCTTTAACCTGCTCGGGCGAGCCGGTGCGGCCGACCTGCGCCGCCGCCTGGGCGAGCTCGAGGCCGGCCTTCGGTAGTGCCGCATGGCGGTGGCCAGACGTCGACGCGGTAGATTCCCACGGCGCACTCGTGTCGGCGTCCGCGACAGCTGCGCGACCCTCTTCGGTCAGCGAGTAGATCTTGCGCCCGTTGCTTTCCTCGGCGCTGATCAGGCCCTCATCGGCCAGCAGCTGCAGGGTCGGGTAGACCGAGCCGGCGCTGGGCTTCCAGCTGCCGCCACTGCGTTCCTCGATTTCGTGAATGATCTGGTAGCCGTGCATCGGCTGCTCGGCGAGTAGCGCCAGCACTGCCGTGCGCACCTCGCCGCGACCGGCGCGGGTGCCCGTGCCCGCTTGCTTCTCGAACCGCGAGCGGAACTGCTCCATCGCCTGCCAGATGCCGTCGATGTTGCCAGCGTTGAACCCGCCGGTTGGGAATGAATTGCCCATGATTGCCTCCTCAGTGTGACGTACGAACGATACTCAACGATACCCAGCGATGCATCCGAACGACACATATAAACGGATGCTCAGGGCTGGCTCCCAGACACAACAGTCGTGTCTAGCGTTGAACCATGGAAGATACAACGTCGCCCCTCACCCATATCGCCGACGTTCGAGCCGATGCCAGGGTCGAATTTGGCAGCCTCGGTCACAGCACGGTCCTAGCCTCCCCCGGCGTGCGTGTGATCGTGCTCACTTTCGAGGCCGGCTTTACCCTCAAGAAGCACTCTGCTCCCAAGATTCTGCTCATGCAAGCCCTCGACGGACTCCTGCGCGTCACCGCCGGTGGCCAGGTCACCGATCTCATACCCGGCGCCCTATTGAGGCTCGATGCCAACCTTGAGCATGAGGTCGAAGCGCTTGAGGAATCACGGCTGATGCTCACTCTGATCGGTTAGTCGCCACCATAAAAACCCTCCTCAACTTCATCTGGCGCGGTGGCAATCACCCGACTCGCACCTTCTGTCGCGCCCTACCGCAGCCGCCGCAACCGAATCGCACCCTTCGCCGCCGACGGATTGACCACGACCTCACCCTGTCTGATCGGCAGTTTACCGCGGGCNCATGACTTCACACCATCCCCCCGCCGCCGCCGCCCACACGAGGTGCACGTCTTATCCGTCTTGCCCGGTGCAAGGTCGGCATCGGCGGGTTTTCGCTGACGGTGCACCATACCTTCTATCTATTTTGCGTGATAGCGCGGCGCCCCGCGTGGCCTGCTTCTTGGCCGAGCGCCACTTTCGCCGGCCCAGTCACATTACCCAGTCGAACGCCTTCGCGGGTGAGCGGGCGCCCTGGGCGGCTTTCGAACGATTCGGCTCGTCGAGCTCTATCAGTAACGCTTCCGATACACGCACGAGTGACCCGAAAACGTCGGGGGTCAACCACTGCGGGCGTGTGGCAAAGAGGATATCCTCGCTCGCCGTGTTGCCGCTGGCTCCCGGCGCGAAAGGGCATCCGCCCAGACCACCGAGTGCTCCATCCACCATGGTGGCCCCGGCGGAAATAGCCGCGAGCGTGTTCGCCACACCCAGCCCCCACGTGTCGTGCCCGTGAAAAACGATCTCGCGGGCCGGCGTCTCGAGGCGCACACGCGTAATGAGCGATGACACCTGAGCCGGAACCGCCTGCCCGAGCGTGTCACAGATCACCACGTGCGAAGCCCCGACTGCGCGTTCGTCTTGCGCAATCTCCACTACCCGCGACGGGTCGACCTGGCCGTCGAACGGGCAGGTGAACGAGGTCGCGATGCACAGCTGGATCTGCCCATTTACATCCTGGCTGATTTCCACGGCCGCCGGCATGGCGGCGAGGCTCGCCTCTGTGGTGCGACCAATGTTGGCCTGGTTGTGGGCATCCGTTGCGGAGAAGCAGTACTGAAAGTTGCGGGCACCGGCGGCGGCGGCGCGCTCCACGTGCCGCGGCGTGGCGACCCACACCCAGCACCGCGCAAGCTCAGCGGGCGTGAGCTCCGCGAGTACCTCGAGAGTGTTCGCCATCGGCGGCACGAGGTCGGGCCGGGCCATCGACCCGATCTCCAGCGACTCCACCCCAAGCGCGAGCAATGACCGAATGGTCGAGAGTTTGCGTTCGGTAGAGAGCATGCCGCCGGTGAGTTGCAGGCCGTCGCGCAGGGTAACGTCGCGCAGCACCGCGGCGGGTTCGAGGGTGAACATCAGGCGGGCTGCAATTCGCTCAAAATGTGGTCTATCTCGGCAGAGGTCTTGCCCAAAACCCTAGACAGCACCTCTCGAGTGTGTTCCCCGAGGTCTGGCCCGAGGGTCTTTATATCGAGCGAGCGTTCGCCGATCACCGGCACAATGCCAGGGAAACCCACGCCAGGCAAAACCTGTGACCCGTCTGAGACATCGAAGCGCTGGATCATGTTGCGCGCCTCGTACTGCGAGTCCGCGCAGATGTCGGCCGCCGTATATATAGGACCAGACGGAACCCCCGCCTCTTCCAAGACGGCCAAAGCCGCGGCTGCCGAAAGCCCCAACGTCCACGCCCCGATGGCGGCGTCAAGCTCATCCCGCCGCAGCCACCGCGCCGCGTTGTTCTGCAACCCCGGGTCGCACCCGAGGTCGTCGCGGCCGATCACGTGCATGTAGCGCTGGTAGATTGCATCCGCGTTGCCGGCGATCACGATGCTGGCGCCGTCACTGCAGAGGTAGGCGTTGGTGGGGGCGATGCCGTCCATCCGCCCGCCGACACGTTCCCGCGTTACGCCATACGCCGAATAGTCGGGTATCAGCGATTCCATCATCGACAGCATCGATTCGTTGAGCGCCACGTCGATGACGCGTTCGTGCAACTCGATCGCAGCATCCGTTCGCCCCTGACGTACCTCGCGCTGAAACAGGGCCATTACCGAGCCGAAGGCCGCATAGAGCCCGGCGATCGAGTCGCCGATCGACACGCCGACCCGAACGGGAGGCCGGTCGGGGTCGCCCACGAGCTCTCGAAATCCGCCCATCGCCTCGGCGACCGCGGCGAATCCGGGGCGCTGCGAGAGCGGCCCGGTCTGCCCGAACGCCGACACCCGGGTGAGAATGAGGTTGGGATTCACCGCGTTCAACTCGGCAGGCCCAAGCCCCCACTTCTCCAACGTGCCCGGCCGAAAATTCTCGAGCACCACGTCGCAGTGCGCCACGAGTTCAAGCACAGTGTCGCGCCCCAGCGCGGTCTTGAGATCGAGCACGATCGACTTCTTGTTGCGGTTGATCGTACGAAACAGCATTGACGTGCTGCCGGCGTGCAGCCGCCAATTGCGCAACTCATCTCCGGTTCCGGGGCGCTCCACCTTGATCACCTCTGCGCCGAAATCGGCCAGCATGCGCCCGGCCGTGGGCGCGGCGATGAAGTTACCGAGTTCGAGTACACGCACTCCGGCGAGCGGGGCCACGTTGGTCATATCAAGTCCTTTCGAGCGGATGTCGTGCGCTTATTTGCCGCCAACGAACTCGTTCGTAAAGGTGGTCGCCAGGTCGATCTCGGCGTCTCCGACCTCAGGGTTCGCGATGCGCTGCGTGTCGAGCACGGCCTTGGCACCGGCTTCTGAGTTGCGTCCGTCTTCGGTGAGCTGCGGCTTGAGCTGCTCAATGAGCGCGGCGTAGCGTTCGAGGTCTCCGCCGCTGAAGGTCTCCGGCATCTCGGCCGCGATCTCGGTGCCGGTGTGTTCGGCAATGTAGGCGAGCGTCTTGGTGAGCACGTTCGCGAGCTTCTGCGCGGTTTCGGGGTTCTTCTTGAGCCAGTCGCTCTGCGCGTAGAACGACGACGACGGCCACATGTCGGTGTCGTAATGCTCCTCCACGCCGGCGGGCGAGCGCAGGTCGGCGAGGCTCACGGTTTCGGCGCCGGTGCGCTCCGCGAGCACCGACACGTCGGGCTCGAGCATCACGCCGGCCACAACTCCACCCGATTCCATGGCGGCCACAGCGGATGCCCCGGCGCCCATCGCGACGACACTGACGCCATCGGGATTCAACCCCGCCTCCTCGAGCAAAAAGCGAAGCATGGTGTGGGTGGAGGAGCCCGGCGCGGTGACGCCAACGCTCTTGCCGATGAGGTCGTCGAGGGACTTGATCTCGGAAGTTGATCCCGGAGCCACGACGAGGGCGATGGCCGGCGACTTACCCATCTGCACGAACGAGGTGATGCTCTGGTTCTTGGCCTGCATCTGAATGGTGTGCTCATAGTAGCCGCTCACCACGTTCACGCTGCCGCCGAGCAGCGCGGTGAGGGCCTTCGACCCGCCCTGCAGATCTTGCAGATCAACGTCGAGCCCCTCCTCCTCGTAGTAGCCGAGTTGCTCGGCGAGGGTAGTGGGCAGGTAGGTGAGCAGAGTCTGGCCGCCGATGCCGATGGTGACTTTGGGAATGGCTGCGGCATCCGCTCCCCCGTTTGTGGTGCTGCTACAGCCGGCGAACAGGGTGGCGGTGAGCAACGCTGCGGCGGCCATGGTGAACTTTTTGGGCAGGGACACGGTGTTCTCTTTCTCTAGGAAGATCAGTATTTACGCGCCGGGAACCGGGCGCCAGCGCAGCAGGTAGCGTTCGAGTCGGTTCACGCCGAGGTCGACGAAGAGCACCACGATCATGAGGATGAACATGCCCGCGAACACGCCTTCGGTGTCAAACACGCCCTGGGCCTGAGCGATGACGTAGCCGACGCCGGCGGCGGCGCCGAGGTATTCGCCCACGACCGCGCCCACGATGGCGAAGCCCACGCTGATATGCAGGCTGGAGAAGATCCAAGTGAGGGCGCTCGGCAGCACGACGTGCTGAATGAGGTGGCGTTCGGTGGCGCCGAGCATGCGGGCGTTGTCGAGCAAAACCTTGTCGACGCTTTTCACGCCCTGCAGCACGTTGAAGAACACAATAAAGAAAACCAGGGTGACGCCGAAGGCCACCTTCGATTCGATGCCGAGCCCGAACCACAAAAGGAAGATGGGGGCGAGTACCACCCGGGGCAGGGCGTTAAACATCTGTACGAATGGTTCGAACAGCCGCTCGAGAAAGCGCACTCGGGCAAGTAGAAACCCGAGCACCAGGCCGAGCCCGGTGCCGATAATGAAGGCGTACAGGGCTTCCTGAAGCGTGATCCACAAGTGCGGAAAGATGAAGCCGGTCACGATCCAGTCCCACACGGCCTCGCCAATGGCACTCGGCAAAGAGAAGAAGAACGTGTCAATTATTCCCGCGCGTCCGAGAATCTCCCAGGCGCCAAGCACCAACGCGGTCAGCAGCAGCTGGTACACGCGCATCAGGGTTGCGGGGGTTTCGCTGCGGGAGTGGGCCGAGCCGCTGCGGGGCGTGCGAGGAGCGGATGCGGCGGACGCGGCATGTGCTCGGGTGGTCGTCGTTGACATGTCAGGCCGCCTTCACCGCGTAGGTTTTGGCCACTTCGTCGCGCAGCCTGCCCCAGATCTCGCGGTGCAGCTCCACGAACCGCGGGTCGTCGCGAATTTCAAGCAGGTTGCGCGGCCGCGGCAGGGTGATGTCGTATCGGGCCACCACGTGGCTCGCGGGGCCGGCGCTGAGTAGCACGACCTCGTCGCTGAGGGCGATGGCTTCGTCGAGGTCATGGGTGATGAAAATCACGGCCTTGCCCGATTCCTGCCAGATATCAAGCAGCTCGTTCTCCATGATCTGCCGGGTCTGCACGTCGAGGGCGGAGAAGGGTTCGTCCATCAGCAGAATGTCGGGGTTCACGATCCAGGCCTGCGCGATAGACGTGCGCTTGCGCATGCCGCCGCTCAGCTGGTGCGGGTAGCGGTCTTCGAAGTTGGACAAGCCAACCTTGGCGAGCCAGCGGCGAGCCTCGGCGGCCGCTTCCTTCTTACCAACGCCACGCATGATGAGGCCGAGCGACACGTTGTCGAGCACGGTCTTCCACGGCAGCAGGGCGTCCTGCTGAAACATGTACGAGGCCCGGCGGTTGACGCCCACCACCGGGGCACCGAAGCTACGCGCCTCGCCCTCGCTCGGCGCCATCAGCCCAGCGGCCATGTTGAGCACCGTGGACTTGCCGCATCCTGTCGGGCCCACGATCGACACGAACTTGCCCGGCATCACCGTGAGGTCGATGCCCTTCACCGCGAAATACGAGCCGCCCTGGGGCGTCACGAACTCCTTGGTGCAGGCATCGAGTTGTACCGCCGGTACGTGCGCTGTTTCTGTTGACGTCATCGTCATGTATTCCTTACAGGCAGAGTGTGAGGTTTATCGCTCACATTGTGAGTGAGTCACTCACAATGTGGTTACATGAACCCTAGTGGCGTTATGTGCCCGACCGCAATGGATAATGGCGCTGTGACAAACGGATGCTTCGCTCGCCCCGCGCAGACAAGGACACCTCGTGACAGAAACAGCTGGTAATCGCATTCTGGTGCTGGGCAAAATTCGCCAGATCATGGATTGCTTCACCGTGGAGGAACCCACCCTGTCGCTCACCGCGATTCGCAAGCGCGCCGGACTACCCGAAAGCACCACGCAGCGTCTCGTGCAGAACCTGGTGTCGGAAGGATTTCTCGACCGTGACGGCAGCGGATACCGCATCGGACTGGCCGTGGCCCGCTGGGCCATCAATGCTACTCACGGCCTCGACGTGATTCAAGCCTCCCGCCCGGTTCTGCAAACCCTCCGCGAGCAGACGCAGGAGTCGTCGGTGCTCTACGTGCGATGGCGGCAGTACCGAACCGTGGTGGCCACGGCCCGCTCGCCGCGCGCCATCTCGCGCGTGCTCGAGGTGGGCACAGTCATGCCGCTGCACCTGGGCTCGGCCGGCAAGGTGTTTCTCGCTTTCGACGAGTTCGCTCGGCAGGAGCTGCTAACCGTTGCGCCGGAGGAGGCACTGCCCGCCCAGCTGCTGGATCAGATTCGCAACCAGGGCTGGGCGTCATCGTTTGAGGAGCGCGAGCCCGAAGTTGCCTCGGTGAGCTCCCCCGTATTCGACCACCATGGCAACGTGGTGGCTGTGGTGGGCATCGTGGCCCCGTTCTCTAGGCTCAACGAGGCGACCGCGATTCCAGGGTATACGGAGCCGGTCGTGGACGCCGCGGCGCTGATCTCGGAGGCGCTCGGGTTTGAGAGACTAGAACAATCATGAAAACCCTCCTCAACATCATCTGGCTCGTATTCTCGGGCTTCTGGCTGTTCCTCGGCTACATGTTCGCCGCGCTCATCATGTGCGTACTCATCGTCACGATCCCTTGGGGAATCGCAGCAGCACGCATCGGCGTCTACGCGCTCTGGCCGTTCGGCAAAACCGTGATTGAGACACCGAACGCCGGCATTGCGTCGTTGCTCGGCAACGTCGTCTGGGTCGTTCTGGCCGGCTGGTGGATCGCCCTCGAGCACCTGCTCTCGGGCATCGCGCTTTGCATCACCATCATCGGCATCCCCTTCGGAATCGCCAACTTCAAACTGATCCCGGTCGCGCTCATGCCGCTCGGCAAGCAGATCGTCGACACGCCCTAACGCTTGTAGGGGTCAGACAGCCGGCGCTGAAGCGCTGCGCGCGTGCGCGCGTTCCGCCATCCGCTTTGCGCGTGCACGTCGAAACAGAACGAGAAAGAGCGCGAGCGCCACGGCACCAACGCCGCTGGCGACCCACATGTACCAGGTCTGCCCGGCCATGGCGAAGAGCACTGCGCCAACCGTGACCACGAAAGCGAGAAAAGCTAGGGTGAGATAGCGGTCGTCGGCCCTCGCAAACGGATTCCGCACCTCAAGTGGCGGCTCAGTCACCGGCTCCCAGACCACGATGAAGAACGTGGCGACGGGCCCGAGAAACAGAGAAAGCACGAACCAGGTCCAGCGGGAACGGTTTTTCTGTTCGGCCAGGCCCGCATTGACGAGGGCCAGCACGAACCAGCCGCCGCCGTTGAGCCACCAGCTGTTCTGTTGGGGAGCCTGGTTGACTATCTCGCTCATGAAGTTGTGCATGCGTCATGCTCCCACGAATGGCGCGTGCAGGTACTCGTGAAGCAGCCGACCTGCGCTATCTCACCGTCCTGCGCACTGAACGCCTCGGCCAGCTCGTGGGCCATGTCAGCCGCAAGGAACTCGACGGCATCGATGATGCCCTACGTATCGCCCCGCAACTGGACTGATGACCCAGCCGCACACGACTCGTTCAGTGCGCAACCCGGTAAGTGACGTGCGTGACGCACTGCCGCTCGACCGAGCGGATGCTGCAAACCCTGATTCACGCCGGCCGCGTAGCCGTCTCCCGAGACCAGCGAGTCGCAGGTCACTGTCTGTCATGTCGATCTCCCCTGTCTCCGCCGCCATTGTGATTTGACACCCAGATCTGGCGCACGGCAAGTGGTGACCATTTACCGCGGTGTTCGCAACCGAATCGCACCCTTCGCAGTCGACGGATCGACCACGAATCCGCCCTGCGTGATCTGCAATTCGCCGCGGGCGACCATGCGGCGTGCGGCTCGGCGGGCCGGCTCCATCAGGTCGCGCCATTTTTCGCCGCCGATGGCTCGCGCCGCGTCAGAGGGGCAGATCGTGCAATCGTGCGCCCGCGACTGGAGCAGTGTCACGATGGTCGCTTCGAGTTGCAGGTCAACTGCGTTGACGCCGTGTGACCGGCACGCGGCCGAGCAGTACTTCACCGAATGCCAGTTCTTGGCCCACTTCGCGCGCCACTCGATGCGCCGCCCACATGAGGCGCACGTCTTCTCCGCCCGGGCAGCTGCGGGGTCATCATCGGAGGGCTTTGGCTGACGGTGCGCCATGCCTTCTATCTTGCCGCGAGACCGGAGATAGTTGACACAAATTTCCGCATAAATGCTTCTCTCCACTGCGCGCAACTATTTACCGGCAACCGGAGCAAGCGATCCCCGCATCGTGGTCTCGGTAAACGGACACGACGTCGTGGTCAATCTGAAGGCCGTCGCCTAATCCGCCAGAATTCCACGGCCAACAATGCTTTCCGCTCAGCGCGAGGGTGGCGCCTAACCTGCGAGCGGGAGAACCTCCGGCCGTGGCTTCTGCTTTTCGTTCCATAGGTCGTAAGCAGTCTGCATTCCCAACCAGAGTTCCGCGCTCGTCCCCAGAAGCAAACCCAGCCGCACTGCCATGTCCGCGGCCGGTGATTTCGGGCAGGAAAAAGCGGATGTCGACGGCGGCAATGTGGGCCACAATGACGCGGTCGTGGCCTCCCGAGCGAGACAGTGAAGCCGTTCAGTCAAGGCTCGCTCGGTGGGCCGCCGCATCGAACCCCGCGGTGCGCTGCCTGAGTTTGAGCGACTTTAGGGACGCTGCGAAGGCTCGTTCAAACGCGGCAGCGTCCTTCGAGCGGATACCGTAGAGCCGACTCACCCACTCACCCACCTCGATCCGGATATGACTCCAGAACAAGCCGCGGGTGACGACGACAGCCTCAACATCCGCAATCGCGGTCACGATAGCGACGCCACCCAGGGTGACCGTGACGGAGTCGCCGTGAAGTGCGAGTTTCCAGTCGCCTGCGCTGGTGAGGGCCTTGCCCCAGGCGGATGGCTGCCAAGTCGGCGGCATGCTGGTTGTCCTCTCGCTAGCTCGGCAAGTTCGATCCGGTTGCAGGACCCACGGCTGAATGGCCGTGTATTCCAACAATTGTCCTGAGTGCGCGAGGCGGGCTTTAGCCCGCACTCCGCACTCTAGTCAACACGTAGCCCGCCCACGGCCCTCAGACAGGGCTATTTTATGGAGGTTCTGGCAAATCAGAGCGCCATGGCCTTGATCGCCGCCGGCCGGCCCGCAGGCCGCTCATCGCGGAACGGCGCTGGCGCTCACGTGGCAGAGTGGACTACTTGGTCACCGCATTTTTCCGGGTGAAGCCGCTGGCGCGGCTCTGATTCCATTGTCGTTCCGCCCAGCCCTCCCCGAGATAGTCCTCAATGAACAGGCCTGGGCGAGGAGATACATTTCGATCATCTTCCAGGTTCTCTTTTGAATTCAATGAGTAGTATTCCGCTCATTATCCGTCTCAATGTGTAGAATACTGGTCATACAGAGGGTTGACTATCGTGGCTGAAAAACGAATGACACCGATTCCTGTTCGGCGAGCCATCCGCGAACTCGGAAACGACACTCAAACCTGGCGCAAGCTTTTGGGATTGACTATGGAGCAAGTCGCAGACCGCGCCGACATAAGCCGCAGTACCCTCGCAAAATTGGAGTCCGGTAACGGCGGCGTCAGCCTCGAGACCGCGCTGCGCGTCTTCCGAGCCCTCGGAATTATGGACACGGTCGTCAACAGTGCCGACCCGTACCGCAGCGATGTGGGCCGGCTCCGATCCGAAGAGATTCTGCCGCAGCGCGTGCGTCAGAGCACGCCGAAGCGCGTGTCGGATGCCTGACGCCGAAGTCTGGGTGCAGCTGGGCGGCATAGATGTGCGCGCCGGAACCGTCTACTCACACCGTTGGCGTGGCTCCGTGAGCGCTACGTTTACGTACGCGCCTGAGTATCTGGCGCGGCCAGCCTCCTACGCTCTCGACCCAGCCCTTCCACTGTCGTCTGGCGCGTTCAATACAGCAGATGGGCATCACCTGTTCGGCGCGTTCACCGACTGCGCCCCTGACCGGTGGGGGCGCAGACTCTCGAACGGTCTGAACGCCGTCGAGCTTCCCGAATTGGTGTTACCGAGCGCAGCTCTGGCGAACTTGACTTCACCCTCGGAGTCAGGGATGACCTACGCCAAGGAGCCATTCGGTTTCGCACGCCTGGCTCCGATGAATGGCAGGCCGAAGCGGCCGGAAGTGTGCCGCACCTCGTTGACCTGTCGCGGCTCCTTCGTGCCGTCGAATCGGTGGAGAGCGAAAACCCTGATGACGACGCCCTGCGCTTGCTGCTGGGAGCCGGAAGCTCGATCGGAGGTGCACGCCCGAAGGCGGCCGTGGTAAACGGCCAGGGCGATCTATTGATGGCAAAATTCCCGCGTGTGAGCAGTGACGAATGGGATGTCATGGCTTGGGAGCACCTATCCCTCACCCTCGCCTCCCGCGCCGGCATCAGCACTCCCCGCAACGAGTTGATGTCCGTGGCCGGTCGAAATGTCCTTCTCCTCAATCGGTTCGATCGGCAGGGCTCGCGCCGAATCGGGTACGCGAGTGCCATGACCATGCTCGAAGCGGTCGACGGTGAGCGGCGCAGCTATCTGGAAATCGCCGAGATCATCGAGCAGACATCGCCGTCGGCCACGAATGAGCTCAATGAGCTCTGGCGGCGAATTGCATTTTCCGTCCTTATTTCCAATACCGACGACCATCTCCGTAATCATGGTTTTCTGCGCTCAGACTCCGAAGGCAGTTGGAATCTGTCGCCAGTTTTTGACCTCAATCCCAATCCGGCACCGGGACCCAAACACTTGTCGACAGCCATCGACTTCGACACCTACGCCGCCAACACCGACACACTTCTTGAAGTGGCTCCCTATTTTCGTGTGCGCAGCCCCAAGACCGTGCTCGCAGAAATAGCCCATGCGGTCTCGGGATGGGTAGCCGAAGCACGCCGTCTGGGCATCACCGAGGGCGAGATTGACCTGATGTCCGGAGCTTTTGCACCGGGAAGCCGATAGGGCAGAGCGATTGCCCCAGCCGTCAGCAGATTCCCGTCGCCACCAAGCGGAGCGGCACCGATGGGCATCCTCACTCCGGAGAACAGAGCAGAGGAAACGCACCCGCCAGCCCGATGAGGGCCGCCTCCCCCACGATTGGAATGCCGTAGTCGCGGGCCTTGCGCGCCTTGCCCGAGAGGGAGTGCGGGTCGGCGGCCACGAGCAGTATGACCTTCTTGGTCACCGCACTCTTCGGGGCGAAGCCGCGGGCCAGCAGCTCCGATTCCCAGTCGCTGCGGGGTCGGTTCATCTCACCAGGCCGAGCTCCTCGGCCAGCTGTACAAGCGCCTGCGCTTCGTGCGCGGAGAGCTGCCGGTCGAGCAGGCAGCGGTCGAGCAGGCAGCGGTCGAGCAGGACCAGGTAGTTCTGGTGTTCGGCCGGCCCGGTGATTTCGGGCAGGCGAAGGCTGATACGTTCCAGAAAAGCGGATGCCCTCTGCTCGGTCGCGAAATCCGGCCGCGCGTACCACGGGCGCTCCAAAAACAAGATCGTGGTCCACACGCGACTCTGCCTACGCGACCCAACAATCCCGTTGATCGAGCCTGCCGAGATCTCGATACGCCCACGGGATTTTGTCTGCGGGCAATTCTTTGGCAGCGGCGTCAGCGGTTGCGGCGGTACGGGGTGAATGGTTTGCGGTACCCGCCGGCCGGCTTCACAACCGGCATCGACGGGCTGCCATCGAGGGCGAGCGTGGTCTTGCAGCGCGCGTAACGCCGACAGCCGAGAAAAGCTCCGCGTTTGCTGGTGCGCTCGACCATGAACCCGAGGCCGCAGCGCGGGCAGACGATCGAGTGCAGCACCTCGCCGATGGCGTTCGTGCGCAACATGGCCTGGTCGCGGATGAGTTCCATCACGAAGCGCGATTCGCGATTGTTGATGGTGACCAGAAGCACGCCGCGGCGAGCTCGGGTGAGCGCCACGTAGAACAGACGACGCTCTTCGGCTTTCGGAAATTTTTCGGCGGCCGGCATAGCGAGCCGCAATACCGGGTCGTTGGGAATGGTGCTCGGAAATCCCCATTTTCCCGACACCATGCCGGGTATCACGATGTAGTCGGCCTCTCCTCCTTTCGACGCGTGGATCGTCATGAACGAGATGTCGAGCAGGTCAGCGAGGGTCTTGCAGCCCTCCAAGTAACTGCTCTGGTAGCGATACCGGCCGAGTACGAGCACCGATAGCTTGCGCCCCTGGACGCTCGGGATCTCGCCACGCGGGTATGCAGAGTCGTCAATCGATGGCGTACGGCTGCTGCCACGGCATTGTCCGTGTCGACCGTCATGATCTCCATCGTTGGCGCATACTCGGCGGTCGACGAAACGACGCTCTTCGTGATCTGCCCAGGGTTCTGCATGACGAAGGCGCTCGAGACATCCGCTATTGATTGTGGAAAACGAAAGGTGCGCTCGAGACGCATGGTCTCACTCGAGCCGAACCGGTTCTCGAAACCGGTCATGACTGAGATATCAGCGCCGGCGAAGCGGTTGATACTCTGCCAGTCGTCGCCGACCGCGAACAGATGGCGTCCGGGTGCGTCAACGAGCGCACGAGCCAGGCGGGCACGGGCAAAGCTGGCGTCCTGAAATTCGTCGACCATTACGAGGTCATATGGGCTTTCCCAGTCACCATCTTCAAGGTGCTGCGCCGACAGCGTCAGCATGTCCTCGAAGTCGATGCAGTCGTCAGCCGCCAGCTGCTCATTCCATTCCCGACGGATGGCCGTGAACAGTCTCAGGAACGACGCGTCCCGGTAGCGCACGGGGCCGTGGGCGAGCGCTGCGAGGTTCTCGCTCAGCTGCTCTTCGGTGAGGCAGTTGCTTTTGGCGTGGATGAGGAAGGTGCGAAATGTGCCCAGCAGGAGTGCGTTCTCGATCGGCTTCTGGCCGACGGCGAGCCGATCGGCGTTGGGCTGCAGGGAGATGCCCCGTTCGGTGAGCTCGACGCCCAGGCGGGTAAGGTCTCGTCCACCCCACAGCTCAGACGTCGTGGTCTCGAGCAGAGTAGTGCCGTTTTTGTGGTGGATTTTGCGCTTCCATGCAACGCCCTCGAGATAGCCTTCGAAGGGCGACGAGCCATCCGCATCAATCGCCCAATGCTCGTGGTAAACGTTGATCGCCGGGTAGAAGAAATCAGGGTGGTATTGCCCGTGCGTGGGGTCAGCGGTCTCAACTTCATAGCGCTTCTCGTAAATGTAGTCGACGCCATTGAAGAACAGCCAGTCAGCGATCATCCGCTCGCCAGCGCTCTTGACGGTTTCGCCGCGCGACGTCTGAAACCCCTCGCTCGCGTCGGCCTTCTCCCCGTTATCGTCAGGGTAGTCACGGGCCAGCACCGCGCGAAAAAAGTCTCACTCCGAGCGGAACATGACATCAGTAGCCCGAAGTCGGTCAACGATCCGACCGAGTTGCTCGATGTCCTTGCCACCCTCAAGCCACGGCGCCAGCGACGGCTTCTTGCCGGTGGCCTGACCGATGATGTCGAGGCCGAAGGCGTGAAACGTGCGGGCAACGACCTTGTCTGCGTCAAGCCCCAGCGGGGTGAGGCGGTCGCGAGTGCGCTGCTGCAGCTGTTTGGCTGCAGCCGAGTTGAAGGCGAGCATGAGTATTTTGTCGGCCGGAATGAGCTTGCGATGCAACGCGTAGCCGGCTTTGGCGACCATCGTGGACGTCTTGCCGGAGCCTGCGGATGCGATGACGAGCATGCGGTTGTCGAAACAGATCACGGCGCGCGTCTGCTCTGGGGTCAGCGGCGCGGATTCCACATTGTCGAAGAATTCGCGGCACTCATCCGATTCTCGCTCGAGATGGTTTTGGTTTTCACGTGCAATTACAGCCTGCAGGTCTTTCGACCAGTGGGCAATCATATCGGCGATGTCAGCCGGCTGGGCACCAATATGAGTTTGCAAGGCTTCGTCGTCGAGGAGGTGACTGAAGCCCACGACGGCCTTACGAGCGGCCCAATCCGTGCCGAATTCGGTTGTGATCCAGCCTTTAACCTGTAGGTGTTCGGTGAGCGCGTCAGTAAAGCTATTCAACCAGAGCGTCGCCTGGCGGGCTGCCGCATCGAACTCCGCAGTGAGCTGCAGCAGCTGCAACGACTGACGCGACACGGTGAAAGCGTGTTTAAAGGCAGCAGCGTCTTTCGAGCGGATGCCGCGGAACCGGCTCGCCCGCGCTCCCACTTGCAGCTCGATCCGACTCCAGAACAGGCCGCGGGTGACGATCACCGTCGCGACATCCTCGACCGCGGTCTAGGCAGCAGTACCTTCTATGGTGACCGTGACGATGTCGTCGTGGAGGGCAAGTTGCCAATCGCCCGCGTTGGTGAGGGCCTTGCCCCACGCGGAGGGCCGCCACGTGGGGAGGACGTGTCTGGTCTTCAAGAAGTGCTTCTTGAACTCATGGTTGGCCCCCGGTTAGGTCGTCCCGTAAGAGCTGATGGACGAGTAGCTATGAAGTACGCCTCATCGGATCCGCATTCCCATGAAGCAAACCGCGCTCGCGAGAAACTAATATATATGTCGCAATGTAGCGATACGCCGGCTAAGCTCGCGGCCCTCGGACGGGGCGTTTTTGCGGACAAGTGACCGATAGTTCGATTGTAGAAGACGATACGGCAATAATTGAGACACGAGGACGCGAGTCTTTCTCGACCGCTCCCTCGAGACGCCGGCGGCGAGCTGTGATGCTCCGATGGCGCGCTAGGACTCTAAAGCGCGAGCCGCGAAGTACTCATAAAGACTCGACTCAATAGGAATCGCCAGCCCCAACGTCATTGACACCACATCGTGGCCACCGACGCCCGACATCTTTGTCTGACGGGCGTCCTGAGATGTCGCTTGTCCGAGATAGTAGAAATCGGTTCCTTCTGCGTCATCCTTCTTTGCGAAAACATGAAGGGGAAGACTGTTTTCAACAATCGCTTTCACCTCACCGCTTGCAAGGGTGCGCCTACTTCGGGTGAACCAGGTCAACGTCGAAGGGTTGAGAAACTCGTCTCCATAGTTGGTGCTTTCGGACACCTCAGACCCCTTGTGGTACGTGACAAATATTGGGCAGGTGTTTGAGACAAAATCGACCTTGTAGCCGTATATCGTGCTTTGTTCGTTGGACTTCCAATTCAGCAGACGGCAAGCGTCCTTGCGGGAATAGCGTTGGCCCACCTCCAGACGTCCGGTCCAATTGTGTCGATGGCGCGCGAGGTATAGCCCGGTCTCTACAACGTCGTTAACGTGCTCTTGGAACACCAGATCAGCGTTCCAAACCGCGGCGAACTTTTCGCTGAGGTCGTACACGCCATCACTTACAGTGATGACCGGTGCGGCGCCGTACTTTTCGGCTTCTGCCGCGGTAAAGAATTCCAAACTCAAGATGCCCAGTACGTAGGCAAGTGTTGCCGGATCGGTTGCCAGAGCACTTTTCTCAAGCAGTCGCGTGAAGGCTTGCACCTCTAGACCGTCCGCGCTGGACAAAAGCTCCTTGAGCAGCAGTAGCTCATGAGGCCGCTTACCATTCAGTAATTCGCCGGAAAGAAAGGTCAAAACTCCGTCTGCGTACTCTCCGACCGGAACGTTCATGGCACCGACCTTTTGGAGAAACCGCCAATAATTCTTTGCTTTTGTTGCAATGACGGTGGGATCCACTAAGTCGAAACGCGCAAAGTCGATTAGTAAAGGCACTCGGCCTAGGCGGTTCTGCACCTCGAGGAAGGACTTCTTAAGGTTCGACATGCTGTCGAGAGTCGTCGTTGCAAGGGATGCAAAAATTCGCTCTCTTGCAATAGCGTCAAAGTTGACGCTGGAAAGGCCGGCTATGGCACCGGCCTCTTGTGCGTCGATGATTTTCTTGCGGATCGAATCCTTGTTCAGGCTGCTGTCTCCGAAGAGTGCTATGGGAATCAGATAGTTATTTTCATAGTTGCCGAAGAAGTCGATAACTACTAGGTGATCTTTGCCCGCGGCCTTCCGAAGTCCCCGTCCGAGCTGCTGGGTAAACACGATACTTGATTGTGTCTGACGCAGCATAACGACCTGATTGACTGAGGGAATGTCGATCCCCTCATTGAAAATGTCGACAGTGGCTATGTAGTCAAGCTCGCCGCGCTCGAGCATCTGCACGACCGCCTCTCGTTCGTCCACCGAGTCGGACCCGCTCAGCGCGCGCGTTCGGAGATGCTTTCCATGAACCTCGCGCAAGTTGAGAAGTGCCGAAAGGGCCATCGCCTCATCGTTCCTGCTACAGAAGATTAGGCCGCGTACCGGTGCGCCCGCGTGTCCATACTTTTCGATCGAGGCCACGAGGTAGTCAACGCGTTCAGAGGCGACAAGGTGCTTGAGGTCCGAGAGCTTGTCTATTACCTCGCCGTCTTTGACGTAGTCGGTTACGCCGTAGTAGTGAAAGGGTGCCAGCATGTCTGCCTCTAGGGCCTTTTGCAATCGGATTTCGTATGGCACATTGAAATCGAACAGCTCAAAGACGTTGAAATCGTCGGTTCGCTCGGGCGTCGCTGTCATTCCGAGCAAAAATTCTGGCTGGAGGTGTTCGATCACACTCCGATAGCTCTCGGCGCCCGCCCGGTGGACCTCGTCGATCAGAACGTAGTCAAATGCATCGGGCTCAATCCCAGCGAGATTCGCCGGCCTCGATAGGGATTGAATCGTAGCGAACACATAACGACGATCGAGTTCCCTTTTCGTTCCCACAAATTTGCCAAAGTCGCTGTCCGGAGCTCCCAAGACGCGCTTGAATTCAAATATGGCACGGTCCAAGATCTGCTCACGATGCACCACGAACAACATCCGTTTCGGTGCGCATGCCCGCACGTCGAGCGCCGAGAGGATCGTCTTTCCAGTTCCCGTCGCAGAAATAACAACCGCGCGTTTCTCCCCATTATCACGCAGTGCTGCAATCTCAGCGAGTGCTTCGACTTGCATTTTGTTGGGCTGAATGACTCCGCTGACTGGCAGATCAGTCACCGGCTCAATCGGGCCGATTGCAGCTGACGATGCGCGTATGGGTGCGATCCACGTCAGCGCGTACGCGTCAATCCAGTCTTTGGTAAGGGGAATCGAGGCATCAATATGAACCTGCGCGGCGCGATTAAGCTGCTGGACGATGTCCCCGTTAGGCAGAGCCGAAAAGCGCAGATTCCACTCGTGGTTGTTCAGGAGTGCGCGATCCGTCAGGTTCGAGCTACCTACGATCGCCGTGGTACTCGCCTCCTGCTCAAAAATGTATCCCTTGGCATGAAAGCCGGCAGAGGAATCTGGGTGCACGAAAACGTTGATTCCATCGAGATTGACGAGTTCCCGAAAGGCTGCAGGCGAGTTGAATCCTAAGTACGTGGATGTAATGATCGTGCCCGAACCTCGAAAATCGATAATCGCCTGCTTGAGCAGGGCTATCGCGCTTGGTGTGACGAAAGCCACACTAAAGATAAAGCGACGCGAGCGCTTTAGCTCTTCACGAATCGCTCGAAGCATCGTGTTGCCGGCCGAATTTGAGACGAGCGTCGGGTTAAAGACTTGATCGGCCTTTACTTGCGAGTTAAGAAATCCAAAGTTGTTGTCGATGGTCAGTTGACGGCTAGTCGCGCTCACTCGCGAAAATCTTTCATTACCTGCACGACTGCCGGAATGTCAGCAGGTGCCCAATCAAGCTGGTCCAGATCGGCAGCCTGAACCCACCGAATTTCTGAGTGCTCGGTAAGTCGAGGCTCTTCGCCGGTTAGGGAGCAGTAGTAAGTCGTCAAGATAACGATCCCGAAGTCGTACTCGTGCTCGGTGGTTTCGATGCGCGCTCCGATCTCTGCTGCACAGAGCAACTCTTCTTCGAGTTCGCAGAGCAAAGCCTGCTCGGGTGATTTGTTCGCCTCTATCTTGCCCCCGGGAAACTCCCACATATCGGGTAGGGACATTGTCGAACTACGACGTGCTGCGAGAATTGTCTGGCCTCGAGTGAGGACGGCGCCGACGACATTGATTCTCTTCTTCACAGGTGAACTCCGATGCCTAGCCGTCAATCCGTAACGCCAGCTTAGCCAGCGCGGTCCGCTGGTGATCAAAGCAGCCGCAGGAGCTTCAAAGACCGCCGATGACTCCGAGGACCAACTTGTTGTAAAGAGGCAAGCCCACGAACACCCCGAGTGTCGCAGCTAACGCGAAACTGAGCAGGGTCCATGAGACTCGCCGCACGCGCGCTGTCTTTACATGGCTGTCGATTACAGCGAATTTCGCCATCAGACTCGGAGTCGGTAGCGATGTGAGTGCAGTCCAAGTCGCTGACGCGTCAACTATCGCTGCAAGCTCAACCAGATCGCCTTCGACGAGAGAAACGGGTTGTTTTAGAAGCCAACGGCGCAAACCGACCGCATCCATCACAGTGACGATGGCGGGCCTCTTCTTGATCGTGATCGGCCCGGGGCTGACCAGCGCGATCACGGCCTGCGCTGCCGGGAGCTGAGGCATCCGCTCTCGCAGCATTTTGGTGACGCGGGTGGCTTCAAATATGGAGTTGCGAAGGTAGGGCTGTTTCTGTCCATTGACCATAATCGTCCGCTCGGCGACCCAGATCTTTTTGCCGCGGTGATGTTTGGTGTTGATGGTGCAAATTCCGCCGGGGCCCACTACGAGGTGGTCGATGGCGGCGCCGGCTTTGCCGATCGGGAGGGCGTGGAAGACTCGCCACTCGGGCGGGAGCCGGCGGAGAATCCTGCCAACCTTGATCTCGCCCTGGGCACCGCGGTACCAGGCGAGGCTGTCGGCGGCCAGCGGGGAGATTCCCCAGAACCGGGCGAAACGTGTGCGCGCTGGCACCGACAGGTGATGACCACGCCGTCATGGGTCGCCTCGACGCTGTCGACAAGAGTGGAGAGTTTGTCCTTCGCTTCACTCACTGCCATGGTTTGCAGGGGACGATTCTAGCCTGACCGCGAATGTAGCCGGGTGAGCATCGTCTATCGAAGCAGCTTCTCGCGATCCGTTTCGCCGCGGTCGAAGATACTGCTGTCGCGATCGAGCACTGCCGAAAGGGCCGCCAGGCTGGCTCCGGCGTTACTCCGCTCGAATTTATCGTCCCGTTCCAAGGAAGGGCCAACGCCCGCGCCGGGATTTCGCTGCTGGAGCTGCGCAGGTGCAGTGCCGCCAGCAGGTGTGGGCCGTCCAGGTGGGAGAGCGTATAGACTTCTGCGGTCCCAAACGAGCCTCCGTCGACGCGTAGTCTGACTTTATACACGGCCGTGGTCACAGGGGGAAGTAATGCCATCACTCGTTGCATGGCTCGATGCATCGAGCGAAGACCAGCGTCGCATGCGGGAAATCGTCAACCTCTTCAGCGAGCGCGATAGCCGCGACGAGCTCGGGTTCGGTCAGGTTCGAGACGCACTAAGCGATTCCCTCTTTCCTGGCACGTCGACGCTGCTCACCCGTGCCCGCTACATGCTCCTCATACCCTGGTGCTTCACTGCGGCACAGTCGACCGGTCGGTCCGCGGATGACATCAGCGTTGCCGTCACCGCCAACGAGCGCGACTTGATCTTGGCGCTCAGGACGGGCGGCGACGAGCAGGGGCTGCTCGGAAGGGTGGCTGGCGCGAATCTCAAGACTCTGCCGTCTAGCGTGTACTGGGCGGCGCTTCGCAAGTACGGCATTCTCAGCTCGCCGTCGATGGACCGCCAAGACGCGATCGCCTTTGATTCGGCGAGCTCGGTGAGCGACGGGGAGATCGACAACGACCGGATCGGCGCCTGGTCTCCGACCCTTCCCGTAGCGCCGAAGGGATTCCCGTCTGAATCAGCGGGCAATTTCGATCTGTCGCCGTCAGAGGCGAACTGGCTGCGCGACCGCATGGCCGAAGGCAGCGAAGGAACGCTTCTTGGCCATCTGGTGGAATATCGACCCGAGGCTGCGAGCATCACCCCCTGGGACGATCCAACTTCACGTGAAGTGACCGGTGCCCCGCAACAGGTCTTGCAACACGCCAAGCTGTTTTCGTTCGCAGCGCACGGCGCGGCCCTGCTCTACAACCTGATGCTGGCCGAACAGTACGAATGCGCCGGGTACAACCAGATCGTTGCGCCGGTGGACCGATACAGCGACAAGCTCAGGGAGTGGCAGCAGGAACGTGATCTCCTTGCCGATGAACTGAGCTCGTGGGACCGAACCGACTTCTGGACCAACATCGACGCGGGAAGCGGCTCGGTGGCGCCGCGATCACGAATGTTCGTCAATGACTGGTTGGATGCGTCGCTCGTCCTGGACACTCACGACCTCTCCGGTGGTCGAGACATGATTCGGTCCCGCGAGCGCCAGCACAAAGGCGCCCAGTCACGGCTCACCAATCACAAGCTTCTGCAGTCCTGGCAAGGGGCATCCGGAGCGGGCCGATTAGCGTTTCGCTGGCCCCAGGTAAATCGGATTCTCACCGACCTGCACGACGGATTGGAACGAACGGATGCTTGAACCCGACGCGCGCGCCGCCCTCACTGAGCAGCTCCGCCCACCCGCCGGGTATGAGCTGCTCCACGCTGTCGGTACCACGTTCACGCTCGACCTCACCAGTGCTCTGGCCATCCCCCTGTCGTTTGCGGCGCACCGTGTGCGCGAGAGCGACGATCCCATTGCAATTCTCGACGCGGTGCGGCGAGCCGCCGATCGGGTAGATATCTTTGCCCAGGCCGGCCAGATCGTCGCCCCCCGACAGGCCTCTGATCTAGTCGCCTTCCTCGAGCCGATGCTGCATCCGGTCACCGCACGGCGCCCCGGTGGGCTCTTCCACCCGAAAGTGTGGATTCTTGAGTATGGCCGCGGCAGCGACCGCGCGTACCGGCTGCTGTGCTCGAGTAGAAACCTCACCGCTGACCGCAGCTGGGACATGGTCGTGCGCCTCGACGGTACCCCCACCAACGTAGATCAGCCGGCGAGTGCCCCGGCACGCGACTTCCTTACCGCGCTCCCCCGGCTTGCTGTCACTCCCTTGACTGAAAACCGAACGCTCCACATAGCGGACTTAGCGCACCGCGTCAGCCGCGTGCGCTGGGAGGCCCCTGGCGACGTGCGCGAGGTCGTGCTGCATGCCCTGGGCATCGGGCGCCCGACGACGACAGACTTCGACGGTAAGCGCCACCTGATTATTTCGCCGTTCCTGTCCGATGACGGCATCGCCCGGCTCGCCCCCGCCAGATCGACCAAGGTGCACGTCGTCTCCCGAGCAGAAAGCCTGGACCGACTCCGGCCGGAGACGCTGAAGCGGATCGTCCCCTATGTGCTCGACGACGCGGCCCGCGACACGGCAGAGGTCGACGGTGACCCACTCGAAGGCCTGCACGCCAAGACGTTCGTTCTCGACAGACGCGACGGGTCTCACGTCTTTATCGGGTCCGCGAATGCGACCAACGCTGCTTTCACGCAGAACGTCGAGTTCATGATCGAGTTGATCGGCCCCCTGCCCCGCATCGGCGTCGAGGCCGTCTTCGGCGAGAAATCGGCTCTGTTCCAACTGGTCGTGCCGTATCCGGCCACCGGCGGCGTAGAGCACAGCGACGACGACAAGGCTGATCATGCGTTGGAGTCGGCGATCCGGTCTCTCGCCACCTCGCGCCTGCGCAATACTGTGGTCGCATGCGACGAGTCGAACTTCGACATCCTCGTCGAGTCCCTCGATTCGACGCACCCACCGGCCGATCTCCAAATTTACGTACGTTTGCTGACGAGGCCGGGGAATTCGCATCCACTCCCGGTGGTCACTGGCGAGAGCGTACGGTTCGAGGCCATGCCGCTTACCGACGTGACCCCGTTTCTTGTGATTCGAGTCGTCGACACCCGCGGCGAAGAGCGCAGCACCGTCGTGCGGGTCGAGCTCGTCGGCGATCTCCCTGGGCGGCGGGACGCCGTGCTCGCGCGGCAGATCGACACTCCGGAGAAGTTCCTTCGCTTCTTGATGCTGCTGCTCGCCCAGGACAGCGATGATGGGGCGCTTTTCACTGCGGGTGGCGGGGGTAGTTTCGGTGACTGGGGCGCCGACGGTGTCGGTCTCTTCGAGGCACTGGTGCGCTCGGTGGGCGCTCGCAACTCCGGACTTGACGACCTCGGTCATCTGATCGAGCGCCTCCAAGCGGATGCCGCGGCGACCGTTCTTCCCGCGGGTTTCGACGAACTCTGGGCTTCTGTCTGGTTGGCACACCTCACTTTGCAGGGCGCCCGGCTGTGACTGTGTTCAATGCTGAGGCTGTGCTCAGCGAGCTCAAAGGATTTCAGCGCGACGCCGTCGACCACGTCATTCATCGGTTCTATGGTTCTGCCGATGCGAGCCGCCGATTTCTCGTCGCCGACGAGACGGGGCTTGGTAAGAGCGTGGTGGCTCGCGGTGTGATTGCGCGAACCATCGAACAGCTACAACACGATGACACCGTCGACCGGATTGACGTGGTCTATATCTGTTCGAATACTGACCTGGCACAGCAGAATCTTCAGCGGCTCAACGTGACCGGCAACCCGCATCTCGCGTTCACCAGTCGGCTGACGCTGCTGGCTTTGGAGTCCCGACGTCTCGACGGTACCGCGATCGACGGCAAGGTTGTGAATCTGGTGTCGTTCACTCCGGGAACGTCCTTCAACAACTCAAGTTGGCGCACCGGGTCGAAGGAAGAGCGTGCCCTGCTGCACGTGATTCTGAACGATGAGCTGCAGCACAATCTCGCTCAGAGTCACGCCTCACGGCTCTTCTTTCAAGGCACGGTGCGCACGGAGAAATCGTTCTCATACTGCGTGGAGTGGATCCGACGAGTGCTCGACGGCCCGGCTCACGAGCCGATCCTCACTGCGTTTCGCAGTAACGCGTCCAGCCTCGGCTTGCTAGCTCGGTACCAGCGCATCGTCGACGACATCGTGCAGAACGGGCTGCCGACGGAGATGAACGTCATCAAGGAAATCACCGCTGAGCTACGGGGGGCTCTTGCGCGTGCCAGTGTTGAGACACTGGAGCCCGACCTCGTCATTCTTGATGAGTTTCAGCGCTTCAGCCACTTGCTCGATCCGGAGACGGGAGGCGACGCCGCCGAGCTTGCGCATCACCTTTTTGACTGCGGCCAAGCCAAGGTCCTGTTGTTGTCGGCGACGCCGTATAAGGCGTACACAGCCCCAACAGATGACTCCGACGACGATCACTACACCGATTTCATTGCCGTCCTGAGCTTTCTCGCGGGAGGAGCGACGGCGGATCTGTCCGAGGTGAAACGGCTCTTCGAAGAATATCGTGCCGGCATTGCGGCAGGCGCGTTGGTGGCGGACATCGCGGCATCCCTGCGCATTCGCCTACTGCGCTGGATGAGTCGTACCGAACGTCCGCAGCTCGGCGCTGACGGAATGCTGCGGGAGCGCCACATTACCTCGGCGTTGCCGTCGCCGGCGAACCTCATCGGCTTCGCCGGGCTGCAGCGTCTGGCCCAGGAGCTCGACGCGCCGATCTCCGTTGAGTATTGGAAGTCGATCCCCTATTTCGGCAACTTCATGGAGAACTACCAGGTCTCCAGGGCGCTCGACAAACGACTCGAGGACGCGGAATCTGCACAAGCGATCGAGCCCTATTTGGCGGGTTTGGATACGCTCGATGCCGAGGCATTGTGCTCTTACGAGCCCGTCCGGATTGGGTACGGACACATAGGTAGCCTCGCTGAGGACATGCTCGAGTCCGGGCTGTGGAAGCTGCTGTGGCTGCCTCCGTCGATGCCGTACTTTGAGCCGGGCGGGCCCTTCGCAGAGCGTGGTGTCGTGTCGGCCACAAAACGGCTCGTGTTCTCGACGTGGACTGCGACACCTACAGCGATTGCGAGTTTGCTCAGCTACGAAGCGGAACGACTGACAGCGTTCGGTTCGACCCGCCTGACCCGAAACACGGCCGAGGCACGCAAGAATCTGGCGTCCCGTCTCAACTGGGCGACCGTGGATGGGAGGGCCAACGCCATGTCGACGCTGGCACTTTTTTGGCCCCACCCCGCGCTCGCACTGCAGGCCGACCCGCTGGATGTCGCTCGTCGCCATGCCGGGATGCCGGTGCGAGTGCCAGCGCTTGCTGCGGAAGCTGATGTGCAGGCCTCCTTTGACGGCGAGGCGGTCGCTGGTCAGGCTTGGCAGGCGTATTTCAGCACGCCTGGCATGGTGCCGACCGGCCTGACTGCTGCTCGCGTGACGTCCGCCATGGAGAGTCGCGGAGCTGAGCTGCCTGACGATGAATCACAAACGAGCGCAGGCCTACGCATCCACGTCGATGCAGCGTTCGATGCCGGTCAGGCCGGAGATGACGTGTCGCACGAGCATTTGGCGCGACTCGCGCTTCATTCCCCGGGCAACATCGCCTATCGGGCGCTGTCCAGGCTCCGGACCATAGCGGATGCCACCACCGACGCAGGATTGTGGAGTGCTGCAGCGCTGCTGTCGAACGGACTCCGAAGTCTGTTCAACCGACTGGAGACCACGCTGCTGCTCGATCAGCTCTACTCGACCGGGGAGGCCTACTGGCTCGTCGTGCTCCGGTATTGCGCGGACGGCAACCTGCAGGCATCCATGGATGAGTACCTATTCCAGCTGCGCAGCGAAACCGGGGGCACTGCCCTCACCGACGAAGTACTCCTCCAGCTCGCCGGGCGCGCTTACGACGCAGTTACATTGCGGCCGTCTACCTACCGCGCTCGAGATCTCGCGGACCCCACCACCAGTATCCCCTTCACAGCCCGATTTGCCCTGCGGTACGGAGGCAAGCAACAGGAGACCGAAAGTGCTCGCCAGCCGGAGATTCGAAACGCCTTCAACAGCCCATTCTGGCCGTTCGTGTTGGCGTCCACCAGCGTCGGCCAAGAGGGCATCGACTTTCACTGGTGGAGCCATGAAGTGCTGCACTGGAACCTGCCGTCGAACCCGGTGGACTTCGAACAACGCGAAGGCCGCGTCAACCGCTTCGCCGGCCACGCAGTGCGCAAGAACATTGCAGCCGAGCACTGGCGGGATGTTGTTGCGTCAAGCGAGTCCAACCCCTGGAAGGTTGCATTTGACGCCGCCCAGACGGCTCACCCCGAACTCGGGGAGTTCGCCCCGTACTGGCTCTACCCCGGTGCGTCCAAGGTGGAGCGGCAGATCATCACCTATCCCCTCAGCCGCGATATCGAGAAGGTCGAGCGCCTCAAGGACGCACTAACTCTGTACCGGCTCACTCTCGGACAGCCCCGCCAGCAGGACATGCTCGAGATGATGCAGCGGCGTGGGGTCAACCCGTCGCAGGTCGCGAAACTGGACTTGAGCCCTCCAGTGCGGGATCGCTGACCTGAAGGCGCGGCGTCGGTTCGGTCAGGCCTCGAGAGGTTTTTCGACACTTTGGTTCTGCCAGCTGCCATAGCTGACGTCGGCCTGCTTCTTAATCGTTGTCGATGCGGGGCTGACCACGACGATCACAGTCTGCGCGGGCGGGACCCGCGGCATCCGATGACGCCTAGCGGCGAATGCCGTGCCGCTCGGCGCCGGAGTGTTTGTCGCCAGAAAGCGGGACGGCTGGGAGGCTTTGCTCAGGTGCGGCTGGACACAATAGAAACCCCAGCCAAACCGAAGGGCCCCCAATGAGCAATTTCCAGCGCATTCTGAGCATGGCAGCAAAAGCCCTTGAACAGAAAGGGCAGCCGTCGTCGGGCGGGTCAGGCAAGACGGATTGGCGCGAGATGGTGCGCACCGCAGCCGACAAGGTCACCGGAGACAGCAAGCCCCCGGCGAATAACGTGCAGCGCAGCGCCGCTCCCATCTCTGGTTCGAACGTGAGCGCCCAAGACCGCGCGGCCATCGCCCGCTACGACTATCTGTTGCAGACCGCACAGCCGCAGCAGCTCGAGCAAGTTCACCGCGACGCGTTCGCGCGGCTCACGCCGGCGCAACGCGACGAGGTCAACGCCCAGCTGCGCGCAGAGCTGCCTTCCAACGAATATCCGGCATCGACCAGCCCGGACGACCTGGCCCGATCGGCCACCCGCGGCGAAGCCCAGAATCCCGGCTTTCTGAAGAAACTGTTCGCCAAACCGTCCGGCCGAGGAGCCGCCAGCGCACTTGCCGGAGCGGGTGTCGCCGCTGCCGGGATCGGTGCTGTCGGGATCGGTGCCGGCGGACTACTTGCCGCCGTCGCCGGTGGCGCGGTGCTCAGCACTGTGGCCGGGCCCCTCCTGGAACAGGCTGCGGGACTGGGCGTCGATTTTGAGAGCCTCGCCGGCGGTCTCGAAGGAATCACCCAGGGCGTCGATGTCGAAAACCTCGCCGGCGGTCTCGAGGGAGTCACCCAGGGCTTCACCGACGGCGCGGGCGAGTACGCGGCCGGACTGGGCGAGCAGGTGTCTGATTTGGGATCGAACTTTGAGATCCCCGGCCTCTCGGCACTCGGCAACTTGTTTGGCCGCGACTAGACAATACCGACGAAGGCGGCTTCGCTATCAGCCGGCCGGGACTCGGCCGGGGTCTGTGTCGCCATCGGCACGATGGCACTCGCGCTACGCTAACGTGTGCAACTTTCCCTCTGGCTGGCCCTCGTGGGCGCCGGCGTGCTAATCAGCTTCACCCCCGGCGCCGGTGCAATCAACACCATGAACAACTCGCTCACCAGCGGATTTCGCCGTTCGATCTGGGGAATTTTCGGGCAGCAGGCTGCACTAATCGTGCACATCATCGTGGTGGCACTCGGCGTCGGGGTACTCGTCTCCGGCTCACCCATACTCTTCAACGTCATCCGCTACGCCGGAGCCGCCTACCTGGTGTTTCTGGGCATCCGCTTAATTCTGCAAAAACCCGACCCGTCTCGCGATACAACCGTGACGTTGACCCGGGAGCCAGCCTGGTCAATGTTTCGCCGCGGCCTATGGGTCAACCTGCTCAACCCCAAGGCTCTCGTCTTCTTTCTCGCGTTCATGCCGCAGTTCATCCAGCCGGAACAGCCGCTGCTCCCCCAATATCTCGTACTGACCGTCACCGTAGTACTGATCGACATCGTCGTGATGTGGCTGTTCTTCGCGATCGCGGCCAAATCGTTTCAGCGCTTCACGAACACCACTCGCGGCCAGCTCATTCTCAACCGCACCTTCGGCCTGCTGTTCATAGCCGTCGCGCTGCTGCTGGCGCTGGTGCACTGAGCGGGTAAACCCAGGCGCGCCTGACCATCAGCGCTCTCGGAATGAGCCAGCCGGTCGTCGTCGGGTCCCCGCGCGGATCGCGGAGCAAACCTCCGCCCGACCGGTTCCCTACAACGCGAGCGCCGGCTCCCCCAGCGCCCGCATGACCGAGTACAGGTCGGCTTTTCCCTCGAAGCCGATCCCGGGCAGGTTCGGCATCGTGATGAAGCCGTTCACCACCTCTGATCCATCGGGAAAACCTCCGAAGGGCTGGAACAGGTCGGGATAGCTCTCGTTACCACCGAGGCCGAGGCCGGCCGCGATGTTGAGGGACATCTGGTGGCCGCCGTGCGGGATACAGCGCGAGCGGGACCATCCGTTCTGCTCGAGCATATTGAGGGTGCGCAGGTATTCCACGAGCCCGTAACTGAGCGCGCAGTCGAACTGCAGCCAGTCTTTCTCGGGTCGCAGGCCTCCGTAGCGAATGAGGTTGCGGGCGTCCTGCATGGAGAACAGGTTCTCGCCGGTAGCGATGGGCTTGTCGTAGGCGGCGGCAACCGCCGCCTGCGCTTCGAAGTCCAGGGGATCGACGGGCTCTTCATACCAGAACAGGTCGTACTGCGAGAGCGCCCGAGCGTATTCCACGGCGGTCGCCTGGTCGAAACGACCGTTGGCGTCTACGGCCAGTCGCTGATGCGGTTCAAGCATGCCCAGCACGGCTTCGATGCGCTGCAGGTCGTCGGCAAGCGGCGCTCCGCCGATCTTGGCCTTCACCACGGTGTAGCCGCGGTCGAAATAGCTCTGCATCTCATCGGTCAGGCCGGTGAGGCCGCGCTCGGGCTGGTAGTAGCCGCCGGCGGCGTAGACGAAGACCTCACGGTTAGGCGTTCCCGTACCGAAACGCTCGGCCAGCAGCTGAAACAGCGGCTTTTCCTCGATCTTGGCCAAGGCATCCCAGACAGCCATGTCAACCGCGCCCACCGCGACGGATCGCTCACCATGCCCGCCGGGCTTTTCGTTGGTCATCATGGTGTTCCAGATGCGTTCCGGGTCGAAGTTGTCGCGCACCGGGTCGAGCAGGTCGACCGGGTCGGCTTCGAGCAGGCGCGGCAACAGACGCTCGCGAATGATGGCACCCTGGCCGTAACGCCCGTTGGAGTTGAAGCCATAGCCCACGACCGGGCGGCCATCGCGCACGACGTCAGTGACAACGGCGACCACGCTCAGGGTCATCTTGCTGAAATCGATAAAGGCGTTGCGAATCGGCGAGCTGATCGGCATGGTCTGCTCGCGCACATCAACGATTCTCATCGCAGAACAGCCTCGGCCGTCACTGTCGCGAAGGCGGCGGCGAGGGCATCGGAGACCTCTTCGGTGGTGGCGCGTCCGCCGAGATCGGGGGTGCGCACATCCGTTTCGAGCAGCACGTGGCCCATGGTGTCGACGAGCGCGGCGCCCGCTTCGGGGTGGCCGAGGTGGTCGAGCATCATCGACGCCGCCCAGACTTGACCAAGCGGGTTGGCCTTTCCTTGACCGGATATGTCGGGTGCCGAGCCGTGCACCGGCTCGAACATCGAGGGGAACTCGCCCTCGGGGTTGAGGTTGGCCGAGGGCGCGATGCCGATGCTGCCGATGATGGCCGCGCCGAGGTCCGTGAGAATGTCGCCGAACAGGTTGGAGGCCACAATTACGTCGAAGCGGCCCGGGTCCAGTACGAACAAGGCTGCGAGGGCGTCAATGTGATATTCCGAGATCTCCAGAAGCGGATGCTCCTGCCCCAGTTCGCGCAGAATCTCGTCCCAGAACGGCATGGTGTGAATGATGCCGTTGGACTTGGTGGCGCTGGCCAGGCGGCCCTCGCGCTGTTCGGCGAGGTTGATGGCATAGTTCATGGCCCTGGTAACGCCAAAGCGGGTGAAAATCGATTCTTGGATGGCGACTTCCTGCGGTAACCCGCGATAGAGACGTCCGCCGCTCTCGGAGTATTCGCCCTCGTTGTTTTCGCGCACGACCTGAAAGTCGATGCCGCCAGCCGGCACCTTGCGCAGCGGGCTTTCGATTCCGGGGAGGAGCTTGATCGGTCGCAGGTTGATGTATTGCTGGAACGCGCGCCGGATGGGAATCAGCAGGCCCCACAGCGATACGTGGTCAGGAACGCCGGGAAACCCGACCGCGCCGAGCAAAATCTGGTCACACTCGGCGAGCTGTTCGATGCCGTCGGCGGGCATCATGGCCCCGGTGCGAGCGTAGTACTCGCAGCTCCAGTCAAAATTTTGCCATTCAAAAGCGAACCCGAAACGGTGGCCGGCCAGCTCGAGCAGGCGCTGTGCCGGGGGCATCACTTCGGTGCCGATTCCGTCGCCGGGAATGACGGCAATGCGGTGGGTGGGAATGGTCAGGTGGGTGGGAATGGTCATGGGGTTACCTCCAAGTTTGGATAGTTCGTTTGGGAAGGGTGAAGATCTGAATGCGCCACATTTCCTACGCGCCGGTGCCCGAACCACCCTCGTGCACGCTCACGGTCGGCTCGATGCCATCGGCACCGACAACCTCTCGCCAAGCCTCGAACCCACCCTGGAACGCTACGATGCCAGCCTCGGGCAGCGAGATCTCGATCGCTTCCAGAATCTCGGTCGCCGACACCCCAAGGTCCAGAGCCACCCGGATATGGCTTTGGATGTGCCCCTTCGACGCGCGCATCACCGTGAGGCTCACGATGAAGATGAGCTCCTTGGTACGCCGGTCCAGGGTGCGCTGGTCGAGGTACGCGGCCGACACCAGGTGATTCGCGGCCTGCAGCACCGGAAAATCCTGTTTCGCCATCACCTTGTGGTAATCGAGCACATAACCACGCTTGCGGGCCATCTCGTCGATGTAGTCCTGCGGGTTCTCAGACATGAACTGCTCCTTCTGATTCGGATCGAATTGCTAGGGATCGAAGCTCGAACTGGTTGACGACTTCGACATAGCGCACGACCTCGGTATGGTCTAACAGCACGGTGTTCCCGAGCACCCGACGGGCCTCGGCGAGCACCCCCACGGTCGTGTCCGTGATCGGCGTGCTCATTCCGGCACCGAGCGCCTGAGCGATCGCCACGTCCTTGAGCATGAGGTCGAGCGAGAAACCGGAATCGAACGTGCCGTTCAGCACGTGTTTGGCGTACTTCACCTCGGTGGCCTGGCTGCGCCCGGTCGACGAATTCACTACGTCCAGCATTACCGCAGCGTCGATGCCAAAGCTGCGCGCCACCGTGAAGATCTCGGCCGCAGCCGCGAGATTGGTGGCCGACAACAAATTATTGAGCGCCTTCGCGGCGTGCCCGGACCCGCTCGGCCCCACCACGGTGATGCGGGTGCCGAGCGGAGCCAGGTGTTCCATCGCCCGCTCCCGATCAGCCGCGAGCCCGCCCACCATGATCGACAGCTCCCCGATGCTGGCCTTTGCCACCCCGCCGGACACCGGGGCATCCACGAACGCGATCCCGGCGGAAGCGGCCTGGGCGGCTAGCCGCTGCGTGCTCGCCGGCTCCGACGAGCCCATATCGATCACGAGGCCACCGGGCTCGAGCTGGGCGAGCAGCGCTACCACGACGGATTCGACGATACGGCTGTTGGGGAGCATCAGGATCACCGTGCGGATGCCTGCCGGAAGCTCCTCGAGCCCGGCCAGTGTCCGACCGCCCACCGCGGCGGCGAGCGTGGCGCTCGCCGCCGCATCCACGTCGTAGAGCAGCACGTCACGACCGGGCGCATAGCGGCGAACCATCGGGTCGCCCATTTTGCCGAGGCCGATGAACAGTGTGGTCATAATGTCTCCTTTGACAGTGTGGAAAAGTACAGTGCTCAGGCCACGGGCACCGGGGGCGGAGTAGTTCGAGCCAGCACCACGGCGATGTATCCGGCCACGATCTGCACCGCACCCACAATGATCCACAGCGCTACCTCGGGCACCGCCGCATAGAGCAAGCCGAATGCGAGCGGGCCGGCACCGCTGCCGATGTAGGTACCGATCTGCATGATGCCCGTCGCGCTTGGCGTAGCCGGACCGGCCACGCGGGACACCACAAAGTGGGTGAGTCCGGGCCAGCCCCAGCCAATGCCGAGAGCCAGCAGCATGCCCACCACGAAGGTCCACTGGGTGTCGACGGCCATGAGCAGCACCCCAACGCCGCCGACGCACATCATGGTGGCCACGGTCGCGAGGGCGAATTTGCTGTTTGCCCGATCGGCGATCCGTCCCACGATGACGCGCACGGTGACGCTGAGCAAACCGCCTACGCTCAAGAGGGTGCCCGCCCACGCTAGCGGCAGGCCGCGCTCGATGCCGGTGATCACCGCATACGCGGTGACGGCACCGGTGGCCGCGGCCGAGAGCGTGGTGACGCTCGTCATCAGCAGCAGGTACTTCATCAGCGCCGGTGTCAGCGGCACGTGTGAGCCGCCCTGCCGATGGCGCGAGAGTTCCCCGCGCGGTACCGACCACCAGAACAGCACGCCCACCGCGAGCGCGAACAAGCTCGCCAGACCGAAACCCCAATGCCACCCCAGGGTGAGCGCGAGCGCGGGCACGGCCAGCCCGGCCAGGAACGCGGAGAACGGGATCGCCGATTGCTTAATACCGAACGCGGTCGCGAGCATACCGCGCCGCACCCGCAGGTTGATCAGCTGATTCGCCGCCGGGTGACTGATGCCATTGGACACCCCACCCACTCCAGCCCACACCAGCAGCCAAGCCCACGACGGCACCAAGAATGCGGCGCCCGCGAGGCTCAGCGCGCCGACGACCACCCCGAGGAGGGTTGCCGAGCGAATGCCCGACCACGACACGAGCCGGCCGGCCAGCAGGGACATCACCGCGGCCGAACCCCAGTAGCTGGCCACCGCCGCGCCGAGCACCCACTGTGGCGCCGGCACATCGCGCTGGATCTGCACGAACAGGGCGCCAAGCAAGAATACCGGCAGCCCGCCAGTGATGGTGGCGCCCACCGCGAGCACCACCGCACGGGAGCCCGACTCGCGCCGGCGCATCACTTACGCACGAGAGGCAGTGACAGTATCTCTGGGCACTGCTACGCCTCCGCCGAGCACTGTGGAGTCGTCGAGCTCGGACACGCTTGCGGCCAGTGCCTTCGCCGCGGGCGCCCCGATCAGCCCTTCCGCCTTCTGCACGATGTCGGCCCAGGTTGCCCGGTCGCCCGGCGCCCCACGGAAGGAATTTTCGCTCTTCTCGATCACGGTTCCGTTTCGGAGCACAACCTGCACTTCGGCCTGCCACCGAGCCGGGAATGCGGCCTCGAGCGAGTCGCTGCGATAGCACTCGACTTTTTCCATCCACTCCATTAACTCCGCGGCCACGGCAGGTGCGTCGTCGAACTGGTCGACAGTGGCGCGCCCGGTTGCGAGCGCGACCGCCGCGCCGAACGGCATATTGAACTGGGCGTCCACCGGCGTGTTGACCACGAGTTTGCGTGCCGCGGGCTCAGACACGAGCGAGGCACCGGCCCGGATCACGCCGACCCGGATGCGTGCGACATCGTCGATGCCGAGCTTGGGGTTCTGCTCGCGAATGTCGCGCAGCAGGTCAATGTTGCCGTGCATATAGCGGCAGCAGGGGTAGAACTTGATCGAGGTATCGAGCGCGCTGCGGCCGAATTCGAGCGCCAACTGTCGGCCCTCGACCACGCCCGCGCCGTACTGCACGAGAAAGCCGTCTCGGCCCTCGATGGCCGTGGCCGGTGCGGTGAATCCGGCGGCGGCGAGCTTCGCGGCGCGAATACCCGTGGCCGCGGCATGCCCGGCGTTGAGCCGTTTGGTCCAGGAGCCGTCGGCCAGAAATTCGAGCGAACCAGACGCCATGTTCGCCGCCAGTCCGAGGGCATGCGCCGTCTGCTCCACCGTGAGACCGAGCAGCCGGGCCGCCGCCGCCGCGGCACCGAGGCAGCCGGCCACCCCCGTGGGGTGAAAGCCGCGCCCGTAGCTCTCGCGGGCACCGAGCAGCACGCCCACCGTACACATCACGTCGTAGCCCACGATGGCGGCTTGCAGTACCTCACCGGTGAGCGACTGCCGCGTGCTGGCGAGAGCGAGCACTGCCGGGAAGATGACGACGCCGGGGTGCAGCGAGGACTCCTCGAAGGTGTCATCGAGTTCGAGGCCGTGTGCGGTGATGCCGTTCACCAGGGCGGCGCTTTCCACCGTGGCAAAGCCGCTCGTACCAGCTCCATCCACTCCGTGCAGGGCGGCCGGAAAGAAGGCCGTCGGCTGCTGCGATATTTCGACGGCGGCACGGGCAGCCACCGCCGAGTCGCGGTGAAACCCGCCGCCGGTGATGGCGTGGTAGTCGAGCAGTAGCAGCCGCATCCACTCTGCAAGCTCGGGCGACACTGTGTGGTCGGCCACGGCGTGGGCGGCGAGACGGTGTGAGACGGTACTCATGTCGGTGCCTTTCATAGCAATCACGGCAGCAGGCGCGTGGGGCTGAGTCCCACGAAGGTGCGGTCGTCTTTCTGGAAGAAGTCGTTTCCTTTGTCGTCGACCACCAGGAAGGCGGGAAAGTTCTCGACCTCCACGCGGAAGACGGCTTCCATGCCGAGCTCGGCGTAGTCGATGACCTCGACCGAGCGGATGCAGTCCTGCGCCAGCCGCGCGGCCGGGCCGCCAACTGAGCCGAGGTAGAACCCGCCGTTGGCCTGGCAGGAGGCGGTGACTGCGGCGGAGCGGTTACCCTTGGCGAGCATCACCAGCGAGGCCCCGAGCGCCTGAAATTCGGCCACGTAGCCGTCCATGCGGCCGGCCGTCGTTGGCCCAAACGACCCCGACGGCATTCCCTCCGGCGTCTTGGCTGGGCCGGCGTAATAGATGGGGTGTTTGAGTAGATAGTCGGGCACGCCCTCGCCGCGCGCAATCCGCTCGCGAATCTTCGCGTGCACGATGTCGCGACCCACGATGAGTGTGCCCGTAAGTGAGAGCCGCATGCTCACCGTGCAGGCACTGAGCTGGGCGCGAATCTCCGCCATGGGCACAGTGAGGTCGATGGCAACGGATGCCGACGCATCCGTTATTTCTGCCAGCCCGGTACTCGGGATGAACCGGGCCGGGTCGCGTTCGAGTTCTTCGAGGAACACCCCCTCCGGGGTGATACGGCCGAGCACCTGACGGTCGGCCGAGCATGACACCGCGATCGCAATGGGCAGCGAGCCGCCGTGGCGAGGCAGACGCACCACCCGCACGTCGTGGCAGAAGTACTTTCCGCCGAACTGGGCGCCGAAACCGAGCTGGGTCGTGAGCTCGAACACCTTCTGCTCGAAGTCTTGGTCGCGATAGCCGTGTCCAGCGTCGCTGCCCTGCTCGGGCAGGGTGTCGAGGTAGTGGGCCGAGGCGAGCTTGGCGGTTTTCAGGGCGAATTCTGCGCTGGTTCCGCCGATCACGATGGCGAGATGGTAGGGCGGGCAGGCTGCGGTTCCGATGCTTTCGATCTTCGCCTTCAGGAACTCGAGCATTCTCTTTTCGTCGAGGATCGACTTGGTCTCCTGATACAGGAAGGACTTGTTGGCGCTGCCGCCACCCTTCGCCATGAAGAGAAACTCGTACTCCAGCCCCTGCCCGAGGCCGATCTCGATCTGCGCGGGCAGGTTGTTCTGCGTATTCGCCTCGGTCCACATATCGACCGGGGACATCTGGGAGTAGCGCAGGTTGAGGTCCTGGTACGCCTGATAGACGCCGTGGCTGAGGCTGCGAGCATCCGTTCCGTCGGTCTGGATGCGGTGGCCCCGCTTGGCGGAGATGATGGCCGTTCCGGTGTCCTGGCACATGGGCAGCACTCCGCCGGAGGCGACGTTGGCGTTCTGCAGCAGGTCGAGTGCCACATATCGGTCGTTCGCCGAGGACTCTGGGTCGTCGATAATACGGCGCAGCTGGGCCAGGTGGGTGGGACGCAGAAAGTGGGCCAGGTCGCGAAAGGCCGCATCGGCGAGGGCCTCGATCGCGGACTGGTCTACCTCGAGCACGGCCTCCTCTCCACTGCCGCGCACCCTGTAGCCGGCCACGTCGAGGCGGCGCATCGGGGTGTCGGTGGGGCCGAGCGGCAACTGGTCGACATAGCTGAACTCAGCCATCACAGCACGCCCGCGCCGGTGAGCTCGTCGATGGCTGCGGCGCTGTAGCCGAGGGCCCCAAGGATAGACCGGGTGTCGGCACCCACGTCGGGCACCCGGTCCATACGCACGGCCTGCCCCACCACGGTCACGGCCGGGAGCAAAGCCCGCACCGGTCCAGCCGAAGTCTCGACGGTGCGCCAGCGGTTTCGCGCGCTGAGCTGCGGGTGGGTGAGGACGTCTTTCACCTCGCGCTGACGTGCAAACGCCACCGTTGACTCGGCGAGGCGGCGTTCCATCTCCGGACCATCGTAGACGGCAAAGACCGCATCGACCACGGCATGCAGCTCGGTGCGGTGCGTCAAGCGCACACTGCTGGTGGCGAAGCGCTCGTCGTTAATCAGATCCGGTCGTTCCAGTACACCGGTGCAGAACGACGCCCACTCGCGGTCGTTCTGCACCGAGAGCACGACGTCCACGCCGTCTCCGGCCCGGAACGTGCCGTAGGGGGCGATCGAGGCATGGCTGGTGCCGGCACGGGCCGGAGCGGTTCCGCCGTATTCGGTGTAGTAGAGGGGAAAGCCCATCCACTCGACCACGGAATCGAAGAGGCTCACCTCGACCTCTGACCCTTCACCGGTGCGCTCGCGGTGAAACAGGGCGGTGAGAATTCCGGAGAGGGCGTACATGCCAGCGCCAATATCCGCCGTAGGAATACCAGTCTTGGCGGGAGCCTCCGCGGTGCCCGTGATCGCCACGAGTCCGGCCTCGCTTTGAATCAGCAGGTCATAGGCCTTGGCGTCTCGGTACGGGCCACTACTGCCATATCCGCTGATGGAACAGGTGATCAGGGTCGGGTAGCGCTCGCGCAATTCGGCGGCGCCGAGACCGAGGCGAGCCGCCGCATCCGGTGCCAGATTCTGCACGAAGACGTCGGCGGTGGCAAGCAGCTCGTGCATAATCGCCAGGGCCTCTGGCCGTTTCAGGTCGAGGGCGAGACTCTCCTTGTTGCGGTTGAGCCAGACGAAGTGGCTGGAGAGCCCGTTCACCGTCTCGTCGTAGCCGCGGGCGAAATCGCCTGTGCCTGGACGTTCGATCTTGATCACTCTGGCGCCCTGGTCGGCGAGGTGTCGGGTGGCCAGGGGTGCAGCTACGGCGTGTTCGCAGGAGATCACCGTGATGCCCTCGAGGGGCAGAGTCTGGGACATATTCAACCTTCAACACTGACGATAAAATGCATGATTCTCTAAACAATGTATCATTTTGAAACGGAGGCATCTACCCCTCGTCCAGTGGATGCGGTTCGGATAGAGTGAGGCCTTTGACCGCCACCCCGCGAAAAATGCAAGGAAATCCGATGGGAATGACCGAGGCGCCCCCCACAAAGCGGGATCAGATCGTCGACGAACTGCGACGCCTGATTCTCAGCGGCAATCTGCCCCGCGGCGCGAAGCTGCCCCAAGATGAACTAGCCCGCCAGTTCAGCAGCAGCATCACTCCGGTGCGCGAGGCCCTGCGCGCCCTCGAAGCCGAGAACCTCGTGGTGAGCGAACCTCGGCGCGGAGTTCGGGTAGCCGGTATCAATTTCGAGCGGGCCAAAGCGACTTATATTATTCGCCGGCTCACCGAGAGCTACGCTATGCGGCGTGCGGCTATCCGACTCTCCCCGCTCGAACTGCGCCAGGCCGAAGTGCTGCTCGACGAGCTGAACGCGGCCACCGCCCGCCACGATTCGGATGCCGTCCGCCAATTGAATAAGCGCTTCCACTTCTTCTTCTACGAGCGCTGCGGCATTCCCAGCCTGGTCGAAGAGATCGATGCTCTCTGGAGAGTATTCCCGTGGGACTTGCTGCTCGACTCCCCCGAACCGGCCGAAGACTCCGAGGCCGAGCACCGAGCGATGCTCGAAGCCGTGCGCGCCGGAGACGCCGAAGCGGCGGGGCTGGCCCTCGAGCATCACGTGTCGCGCAGCTTCATTGCGCTGAACGCGCGCTACACCGGCAAGCCGCCCGCCGACCCTTTCGACATCGCCAACGACTGACGCGCGGTTCGTTGGCCAGGGCGACGGATGCCGTACGTTGTGCTGGGCGCACCGCCCGGACACGTTCACGCTTGCGCGGCCTCTGCCCCACGGCGGGCGAGGATGCGCTCGGCCCGTACGGTGACCGGGCGGTCGATCATCTGTCCGTTCACCTGAGCTGCACCCCCGGTGGCGCCGATCACGCTGCGTGCCCAGTCGATCTCGGCCGGCGTGGGGCGGAACGCGGCCGCCACCGGTTCTAGCTGGGCGGGGTGAATGCAGAGCTTGCCGCCGAAGCCGAACTGCCGGGCGAGGGCAGCCGAATCGGTCACTGCCCCGGTGTCACTAATTTGCACGCTCGGCGAGTCAAGCGGCGCTTCGAGGCCGGCCGCGCGCGAGGCGACGACGATAGCCGACCGGGCGTAGTCGAGCACGCGGTCGCCAGCACCGGCGTTGATATCGAGGGCGTAGTCGATGGCGCCGAAGGCCAACCGAGTCACGCCCGGCACCCGGGCCAACTCGGGCGCGTTCTGCACGCCGGCGGCGGACTCAATCAGCGCCACGAGCGCGAGCGGCGGTCCGGCAACCCCGGCAAACGCGGCCGCGACCTCGCGGAGCAGTTCGGGGTTTTCGGCCTTGGGCACGACGAGACCGAGCAACCCGTGGCCGGGCCGCGCGGCGAGGTCACGGAGAGCTGCGAGCTCCGCGGGCAAGCTCACAGCCCCCGCGGCGTTGACGCGCACGAGGGCGCGAACCGGGTCGGGGCCGGCGGCAAGGTGCTCGAGGATGGCAACCAGGGCATCCGCTTTAAACTCGGACGCGACGGCGTCTTCAAGGTCGATAATCACGACGTCGGCCGCTGAACCGGTGGCCTTGCGAAAGCGCTCTGGCCGGTCGCCGGGCACGAACAGGGCGGTCACGACGCTGGCCGTGGTGGTACGGGACATGGTGTCTCCTGGCTTGATCGGCACGAGATCGGTGACGCTCAGTATGAGCGGGGCAGGCCGAGCACCTTGGTGGCCACGAAACTCTTGATGAGGTTATTGCTCACCGGAGCGGTCTGGAACATGCGTGTCTCGCGAAACTTGCGCTCCACGTCGTACTCGTCCACGAAGCCGTAGCCGCCGTGGGTGTCGAGGCACGCATTGGCAGCGGCCCAGCTGGCCTCCGAGGAGAGGTGCTTGGCCATGTTGGCCTCGGCGCCACACGGCGCGCCAGCGTCGAAGAGGCGGGCTGCTTCGTAACGCATCAGGTCGGCCGCACGTACCTTCATGTAGGCGTCGGCAATGGGAAACTGCACGCCCTGGTTGCTGCCGATCGGGCGGCCGAAGACCTCGCGGCTGTTCGCATAAGCGCTGGCTCGGGCACTGAACCAGTAGCCGTCGCCGATGGCCTCGGCCGACAGCAGAATGCGCTCGGCGTTCCAGCCGTCCAGTACGTAGCGGAAACCGCGGTCGACTTCGCCGATCACCGCGCTTTTGGGCACCCGCATGCCGCGGTAGTGCACCTGGTTGGTGGCGTAGTTGAACATTGTGCGCACTGGGATGGTTTCAAGGGTGTGCGGCTGCTCGGCACGAACCTTGCGCAGGTCGACGAGGAACAGGGTGAGGCCCACGGTCTTGTCGGCGCCCCGGTCGCTCGTGCGGGCCAGCACCATGGCCAGGTCGGAGTCGTTGATGCGGCTGGTCCAGTTCTTGTGGCCGGTGATCACGAAATCATCGCCATCGGCCTCGGCGCGGGTGCGGATGCTCGTGGTGTCCAGGCCAGCGACATCCTCGGTGACCGAGAACGCCTGCAGGCGCAGCCGGCCGGCCGCGATTTCCGGCAGATATATGGCCTTCTGGGCTGCTGTGCCGTGGCGTAGTAGCGCGCCCATGATGTACATCTGGGCGTGACAGGCGGCGGAATGACCGCCGGAGCGGTTGATCTCCTCCATGATCACGCTGGCCTGGGTGAGGGAGTAGCCGAGGCCGCCGTACTCGGTGGGGATGAGGGCGCTGAGCAGGCGGGCTCGGGTGAGGGTCTCCACGAATTCCTGCGGGTAGCTGCGGTCGCGGTCGCTCTGGCGCCAATATTCATCAGGGAAGCCGGCGCAGAGGTCCCTGGTGAACTGTCGGATCTCCTGCACCGAGAGCGTGGCCGAAGCCTGCGGAGTGGCCGGTGCAATGTCGAGCAGGTTTGGCATGAGAGCTCCTTAACGAGTGCTGGACGAACGGATCGATACGAGACTACATAATATATTATCGACACACTAGGCCCGTTTATGTCCGCGGGTTCCACTTGACTTTGCCTTATTCTTCGCGGAAACTGGCCACCGACAGACAATATATTCTGCGCACGAGGAGACCCACTCATGACCGAGCACACCCTGTCCCGCGATTCCACCGACCGCGTCGTCGCGGGATGGACCGGACGCCTCTGGGAAGACTTCGCCGTCGGCGATATCTACTACCACCCGCTGGGCAAGACCGTCACCGAGGGTGACAATCAAATGTTCACGTTGATGACGCAAAACGTGGCCAAGACGCACATCGACAGCAACTTCGCGCTGCGCACGGAGTACAAGCTACCGCTCGTGAACTCCACCTTCATCCTCGCGCTCGTTACCGGGCAGTCCACCATCGACCTGTCGATGAACGTCTTCGCCAACCTCGGCTGGGACAAGGTACGCATGCCCAGCCCGGTCTTCGAGGGCGACACCATCTACTCGCGCTCCAAGGTGCTGGCCACCCGGGCCTCGAAGTCGCGTCCCACCCTGGGCCTCGTGACCGTGGCGACCGAGGGGTACAACCAGAACAGTGTCATCGTGATGAGCTACCAGCGCACGTTCATGGTCTACCGCGAGGGGCACCTGCCCGACTTGGAGGACACCCGCCCGAACGAGGCGAGCCTGCCTGCGACGTTCGAAAAGAGCTAGAGGATGGGCGCATTGCCGTTGGCCGGGCTCACGGTCGTCTCCCTTGAGCAAGCCGTCGCCGCGCCGTTCGCTACCCGGCAGCTCGCCGACCTCGGCGCGCGGGTGATCAAGGTGGAGCGGGACACCGGCGATTTCGCCCGAGGTTACGACGAGACCGTGCACGGCATGTCGAGCTACTTCGTGTGGCTCAACCGCAGTAAGGAAAGCATCGTGCTCGACCTGAAGAGCGACTCGGGCCTGGCCGTGCTGCGAGAAATGGTCAGCCGCGCCGACGTGCTGGTGCAAAATCTCGCACCGGGGGCTGTGGAACGGCTCGGTCTCGGACCCGACGAGGCCCTCGCCTTCAACCCGCGGCTCATCCACGCCTCTATCTCGGGCTACGGCCGCGGCGGCAGCTATGAGCAGAAGAAAGCCTACGACCTGCTCGTGCAGTGCGAAGCCGGCTTGCTGAGCGTCACTGGCACACCCGAGGACCCTGCTAAGGTCGGCGTCTCCATCGCGGATATCTGCGCCGGCATGTACACCTTCTCGGGAATCCTCACCTCGCTGCTGCAGCGCGCCACGACCGGGCGCGGCGACGTGCTCGAGGTATCGATGCTCGAGGCGCTCGGCGAGTGGATGCACCAGCCTTACTTCTTCGCCGAGTACGGCGGTACTCCCCCGCAGCGCAACGGCGCACAGCACGCGTCGATCGCGCCCTACGGCCCGTTCGATACCGCGGACGGCACGGTCTTCTTCGGTATCCAGAACGAGCGAGAATGGGCGGCATTCTGCACGGATGTGCTGGGCCGCCCCCTTCTCGGGATGCAGCCGGATTTTCGGGGCAACGCCCTGCGGGTGCAAAACCGGCCAGCGCTGCACGCGGTGATCCTCGATGTGCTCAGCGCCCTCACCTCCGTGGAGGTGCTCGCTCGACTGGACCGCGCGAACATCGCCAACGCGCAACTGCGCAGCATGCACGATTTTTCGGCGCACCCGCAGCTGGCCGAACGCGGGCGATGGCAGAATGTCGACTCACCGGTGGGGCCGGTGCGCAGCCTGATTCCGCCGGTGACGAGCCGTGAGACCGGGTTTCGCATGGACCCGGTGCCGGCGATCGGGCAGCACACCGAGCAGATCCTGGCTGAGCTCGGGCTCACGCTGTAGCTGCGCTGCCGTAAATTAGGAGTTATCCTGCCCGAGAAAGGACCCGCGATGGCCTCCCGCCGCCCTTCGACGCGCGCCCGCCCCCAGCTGAGCGATGAGGCCTCGGGCTACGTGCGCGGCATGATCATGTCCGGTGAGCTGCCGCCCGGCATGGCCGTGCGCGCCGAGACCATCGGCGCGGCACTGGGCATCTCCACCACACCGGCGCGCGAGGCGCTGCAGGCGTTGCGGGTAGAGGGATTTCTGGAGCTGGTGCCGCGGCGCGGATTCCAGGTGGCTGTGCTTACCGGGCAAGACGTGCGAGACCTCTTCACCGTGCAAGCGTTGATCGCCGGCGAACTCGCCGCCCGGGCCGCCGTGGCAGCCACTCCCGAGGATCTCTCCGAGCTCGAAGCGCTGCATCACGAACTGATCGCAGCCTCCGCGCGCGGCAACCTTGAGCTGCTCGAGGAGAAAAATCACGCTTTCCACCGGGAGATCAACCTGATCGCCGGTGCGCCCAAGATCATCTGGGCGCTCGGCTTGATGACGCGGTATGTGCCCCGGAAGTTCTATTCCAGCATTGCGGGCTGGCCCGAGGCCACTGCGAACGATCACGCCCAGCTGCTGGCGGACATCCGTTCCCATGACGCACAGGCCTCACGTGTGGACATGCAGGCGCACGTCGAGCACGCCGGCGAGCTGCTCGCCGTACACTTCGACGAGCGAACAAGCGCGGCGGCAGTTGACGTGACAGCTGGGCCGCCCGACTGAGTCGGGTGGCCCAGACGTCAACTTAGAGCGCGAAGGTCGAGAGCTGCGGTACAAAGGTCACGATGACCAGGGCGATCAACAACACGCCGACGCTCGGCAGAGCCGCCTTCGCAACTCGGAGGATGTTCATTCCCGTGAGCCCACTCGCGACAAACAGGTTGAGTCCGAGCGGTGGAGTCATCATGCCGATCTCCAGGTTGAGTACCATGATGATGCCGAAGTGGATCGGGTCGACGCCGAGTTCCATCGCCACCGGCAGCAGCACCGGGGCGAGGATGAGGATGGCGCTCGAGGTCTCCATGAACATGCCCACTACGATGAGCAGCAGGTTCACGATGAGCAGGAACATCACGGGGGTGAGATTTGATCCCAGCAGCGCCTCGCTCACCTGACCTGGGATGCGCTCGGCCGTGAGCACGAAGGAGAACAGGATTCCGGAGGCCACAATGAACATGATCATCGACGAGGTACGCGCGGAGCCCATGAGAATCGAGACCAGGTCCTTCACCTTAATCTCCCGGTAAACGAAGATCGACACCACGAGGGCGTAGAAGACGGCCATGGCCGCCGCCTCGGTCGGGGTGAAGAAGCCCGCGTAGATGCCGCCAAGCACGAAAACCGGCAGGAACAGGCTCAGCGCAGCGTCGCGCAGAGCACGGAACCGCTCCCCGTTAGTCATGCGGATCGCGTTCTCGCCCATGCCGTACTTGCGGCGGCGCGAGATGACCACGGCCAGGATCAGCAGCCCGATGCCGGCCATGATGCCCGGTCCGATGCCTGCCACGAACAGGTCGCCGATGGACTGCTCAGTCGAGATGCCGTAGACGATCAGCGGGATCGACGGCGGGATCAGGATACCTAGCGAGCCCGAGGTGGTGACCAGGCCTGTGGAGAAGTCTTTGCCGTACCCGTTCTTGATCATCGCCGGGATGATCAGCGTTCCGACAGCGACCACGGTGGCCGGGCTGGATCCGCTGATCGCGGCGAAAAACATGCAGGCCAGCACGGCGGTCATGGCGAGTCCGCCACGGAAATGGCCGACCAGCGCGTTGGACGCGTTAATGAGCCGCTTACTGATGCCGCCCCTGCTCATTAGGTTGGCCGCCAACACGAAGAACGGTATGGCCATCAACGGGAAGGTATTGAGCGAGTTGAACAGCCGCTCCGGCACCTGGGTAAGCGGGATGCTGGTGAAGAAATAAAAGTAGAGGAACGACGTTAGCCCCATGGCCACAGCGATGGGCGTCGAGGTGAGCAGCAGGCCGAAGAGCAGAATGAGCAAGACGAGCAGGCCTTCGATCACAGTGTTCCCTCATCCTTCGTCATACCGGCCTCTTCTTCGGCGCGCTGGAATTCACTCTTGTCGCCGTCGACGGATGCTGACAGGCCGCGAATGAGACGTACCAGGATTTCCACGGCACGCAGCAGCATAAGCGTGAAGCCCAGTGGCACCGCTAACTCGACCACCCAGAGCGGAAGTTTAAGCGTGGGTGTCACGGTCGCCACTGAGAACGGCTCGAACAGCAGCAACCAGGCGAAATAGCCCACGATGGCGAGGTAGACGATGGTGACCAGGATGCCGAGAATGTCCATGCGGCGTCGGCCGATCTTGCCGAGGAACGGTTCGAAGACCTTGACGGCGATGTGCTCGTTGTAGCGCAGTGTCACGACGGCGCCGAGGAAGGTGGAGTAGATGATGAGATAAATGACCGTCTCCTCACTCCACCAGAGATGGATGTTAAAGATCGACCTGAGTAGCACCTGGGCGATGGCGACGAGCGCCGCGACAGCGAGGCAGGTGCAGACCAGGAAGTTCTCCACCCGAGTCAGGACGGAACTGAATCGAAGAATGGGGAGTCCTTACGTTGGAAGGGCAGCACGACGAAACCCGTGCCGACGGGGAAAACGAGGGCGGTGGCTAGTCGCGGTTGGCGAGGAGTTCTGCGATGATCTCTGGGCCCAGCACTTCGGAGTACTCTTCCCAGACGCTTGGGATTACCGTTGCCATCAGGGCATCGCGCTCCGCGTCGGTCAGCTGAATGATCTCGGTGGATCCTTCGGCGATGATCGCCTGCTTGGCCTCTTCGTTCACCTCGGCCGCGATCTCCCGGTTGTAGACACTGGATTCGTCGACGGCGTCGAGAACGAGCTGCTGCAGGTCATCGGGCAGCGACTCGAAGAAGTCATTGTTGATAGCCGGAATGTAGCCGATGTAGCCGTGGTTGGACTCGGTGATGAAGTCCTGAACCGTGTGCATGCTCTGCGTTTCCATGTTCGACCAGGTGTTCTCCTGACCGTTAATGACGCCCTGTTCAAGCGCGCTGTAGACTTCGGCGAAGGCGAGGATCGAGGGGATGGCGTTCCAGGTTTCGAACTGACTCACCAGCACATCGGCCGGCTGGATGCGAAAGCTCAGCCCGGCCATGTCCGCTGCGGCTCGGATCGGAACGTTGGCCCCCATCTGTTTGAAGCCGTTGTCCCAGAGGCCGAGCGGCTTAATTTTCGCCGCGCGCAGGTCCTCGTTATCGAAGATCGCCTTGCCCACTACGGAGTCACGAGAGGCGATCTCTGCGATGTCCTCGCTGCTCTCAAACAGGAATGGCAGGTCGAGCAGCTGCAGCTGCGGGGCGAGAGTGGTGAACTTGGCACTCGCCGGGGCGATCATCTGGATGCTGTTGGACTGCAATGCCTGAAGCTCGTCCTTGTCGCCGTACAACGAAGAGTTGGGGTACAGCTCGACCTCGATGCGGCCATCCGAGGATGCTTCGAGGATCTCCTTGAATTTCTCGGCGGCGGCGCCCTTGGGCGTGTTCGTCGTCGTCACATGGGAGAAGCCGATCGTGTAGACCTTGTCCGCGTCTCCGCCTGATGCGCCAGACCCGCGGGCTGATGAACACGATCCGAGAACGAGGACGGCTCCGAGGGCGATGGCCGTGGCCCCGATCAGGCGGGATTTACGGGTATGTTGTTGCATTGTTTCTTCCTTATCGTCATTGATTAGGCGGTACGTGACGAGCGTTGCGTCAGGTTCATCCAGAACGACGCTACCAAAAAAAATATGCTCTGAACCAAAATAATGCATTATTTTTATAACGAATGCATTGCTGTGGCTATCGAGTGGTGTGCGCCTGTCAGGCGTTCCCTGCTGTTTTGACAGCATCAGGTGAGGTTCCGCCCGTACCGACCTGGGCCAGAATCTTCGCTGGTGACGCAAGCGGAGGCATCCGCCGTGCCCGCGCTACGCTAACGTGTGCAACTTTCCCTCTGGCTGGCCCTAGTAGGCGCCGGCGTGCTAATCAGCTTCACCCCCGGCGCCGGCGCGATCAACACCATGAACAACTCGCTCACCAGCGGATTTCGCCACTCGATCTGGGGAATTTTCGAGCAGCAGGCTGCACTAATCGTGCACATCATCGTGGTGGCACTCGGCGTCGGAGTACTCGTGGCCGGCACACCCATACTCTTTAACGTCATCCGCTACGCCGGAGCCGCCTACCTGGTATTTCTGGGCATCCGCTTAATTCTGCAAAAACCCGACCCGTCTCTGGATACGACCGCGACGCTGACCCGGGAGCCAGCTCATTCTCAACCGCACCTTCGGCCTGCTATTCATATCCGTCGCCCTGCTGCTGGCGCTCGTGCACTGAGGCGGCTCAGGGCACCACGAGCGGGCGGCTTGCCCAGCCTGGGCGAGGCAGAATAGACAGATGAGCGACCCTGGCGATTTCGTGGATCGCACGCTGCAGTACGAGGCCACCTGGGAACGCGCAGCCGAGTCGCGGGCTCGGTTCGGGACCAAGCTTGAGTTCTACGGCGCCTCGGTCGGCGCCGTGCGCGGCACCATTCGTGATCTGGCCCGCCGGTGCAAGAACATGACGCACAATGAGGTAACGGCGCTGAGCTCTGAATTGTGGAAGGTTCCGGTCTTCGAGCGCCGCCTCGCCGCGATCGTGCTGCTGCAATCCAACGTGATCCGACTCGACAACACCGATCTCACCGCATTGAGGGGTTTCTACGTGACGCGGTGCTGCCGGAACTGGTCGATCCGCTCACCCTCGACGTAGTGCTCCCCCTGGTGCGAGCGCTCAACGGGCCGAGTCGTTTGAGAGCGGATGCCACCCTCGAGCGTTGGACCCGCGACGGCGACCCCTGGCTGCGCCACGCCGCCAGCGGTGTTGCCGCGAGAATCACGCCATAGGTCCAGCCGAGTGCACGGATTCCCCAGACGTCGAAGACGATGGCGCAGCCGCCGCACCGCGGCGCACTTCGGCATCCACTGGCCTCGGTTTTATGATTGAGGCCGAAAGTCATCATCTGCCTCTGACATTTTATGATTCCCCGAAGTCTTCTCGTGAAGTGCTGCACGCGCACAACGGATGCCGCCACCTACTGACGGCATCCGCTCAATTACTGCAGTTAGCGCGCGGAATAGCCGCCGTCGACCAGGTGATAGCTGCCGGTAATGAACGATGCGGCGTCGCTCAGCAAAAACAAGACGAGCGCGGCAACCTCGGCGCTCGTGCCGAGGCGGCCCGTCGCGTGCTGGGCTTCGAGGGCAGAAATCGCCTCGGCGTTGAGCGAGGAACGCACTAGCGGAGTGTCGATGAAGCCAGGGCCGACGGCGTTGGTGCGCACGTTTCGGGCCGAGTATTCGAGCGCGGCGACCTTGGTCAGGCCGACGAGCGCGTGTTTGCTGGCCACGTACGCCGCGTTCTGGGCAATGCCGACGGACCCGAGCACGCTGCTCATGTTGACCACGGCACCGCCGCCGGCGGCGACCATCGCGGGCAGCTGATAGCGCATGCCGTAGAACACGCCGCTGAGGTCCACGCCGATGACGCGGTCCCAGGCATCGATCTCGTAGTCGCCGATGTCGGCGGGGGCAGCGCCGATGCCCGCGTTATTCACGGCCAGGTGCAGGGCACCGTAGGTTGCCACGGCGAAGTCCACCGCGGCTTCTGACTCGGCGGCGATCGATGTGTTCTGCTGAAAGGCGGAGGCAGTTCCCTCGGCAGCGATGATCTCATCGGCGACGCGACGCGCTGCCTCGAGATTAATATCGGTGATCACAACGGATGCGCCCTCGCTCGCGAGTGCCTTGGCGATGGCCTCGCCAATGCCGCTTCCGCCGCCGGTGACGATAGCGACCTTGTCAGTGAATGTACTCATGCCGTGCCTCCTTATTTCACGCCGAAGCGCCTGCGACCGCGCAAACCACGCGGCGGTCAAAACTATCCCCTATCAAGAGAGTCCACGAGGGGCGCATGAGTTTGTAAACATCTGAGGGCAGGCGACCGGGGGCTAGGCTGCAACGTGTGAAATCTGCAGCGCTGTCCCCCGCCACGAAACGGCTGCCGGAACGTGCGGCCGTGATTGACCTCGACGCAATCAGGTACAACGTTCGCCACCTCGTTCAGCTTGTCGCCCCGGCCGGACTGATGGCGGTCGTTAAAGCGGATGCCTACGGCCACGGGATCCTCCCTGTCGCCCGCGCTGCGCTCGAGGCTGGAGCGCACTGGCTCGGCGTCGCGCACATTTCGGAGGCACTCCCGCTTCGAGCTGCGGCCATCCAGGTGCCGGTGCTGGCCTGGCTACACACCACGGACAGCGACTTTCACGCCGCAATCGCCGCGGACATTGATCTCGGATGCTCGGGCTGGGAGTTGCCGCTCATCGTCGCGGCCGCGCAGCAGCTGCGAAAGACCGCACGCATCCACTTGAAAATCGACACCGGTCTGGGCCGCAACGGCAGCACTCCCGAGGACTGGGCCAACCTCGTGCATCTCGCCCGTCGCGCTGAAATTACCGGCGACGTGACGGTCGTGGGAATCTTCTCGCACCTCGCGGTGGCCGACGAGCCTTGGCGCGTGGAGACCGACGAACAGATTGCGGCCTTCACGACGGCCGTGGCACAGGCGCAGGCAGCGGGGCTCCGACCGCTGGTACGACACCTCGCCAACAGTGCCGGCGTGCTGTCTCGCCCCGACACACACTTCGATCTGGTGCGCGCGGGACTGGCCATCTACGGCTTGTCGCCGTTTGCCGATCAGACCCCGACCGAACTCGGATTACGGCCGGCAATGACCCTGCGCACGCTGGTCTCAGTGTGCAAAGAAGTGCCCGCCGAGCAGGGCGTGTCTTATGGTCTCAACTACCGCACGGCCGCCCCGACCACGCTCGCTCTGATCCCGCTGGGCTACGCCGACGGCATTCCGCGCATCGCGACCGGAGGTCCGGTTCGAATCGACGGCGTGACCTATCCCGTGGTCGGGCGCATCGCCATGGACCAGATGGTCATCGACCTCGGCCAGGCCGGGCTCGTGGCCGCGGGCAGGTCGGTTATCGGAGCCGAAGCGGTGTTGTTCGGGCCGGGAGACGACGGCGAGGCATCCGTTGACGAATGGGCGGCGGCGGCTGGCACCATCAATTACGAGGTGGTCACCCGCATCAGCCCGCGCGTTCCCCGCGTCTACCGCAACGCCTGAGACCGCGCCAGGCCGCTACAGGCGGGGTCGGCCGGCCCAGCGGTCCGCTTTGAGGGCCAGGTGCAGTTCGAGACGAGTGCGCCCACCAAGTGGGTCAACACCCAGCAGAGAACGGATACGCCCCAGTCGGTTGTAAACGCTGGTTCGATGCAGGTGCAGGTGCTCGGCGACCTCGGCCACGGACCCGTCCTTGTCGTAGAGCAGCTCGAGCACGGGCAGCAGTTCCCCGTTACGATCGAGGTCCCGCAGCTCCGAGAACAGCGATGATTCGAACGCCGACACGTCTCGACCCTCGACGGCTAGAAATTGATAGACCCCCAGAGCACGAAACGAGACGAGCCTGCCCAGTTGGGTATCTACCCTGGCTGCCTGCACGGCGCTCCGCGCCTCGGTATAGGCGCTGGGCAACCCGCGCAGGTCGGTGAAGGGTTCGCTCAGCCCAAGCAGAGCGGGCGCCGCCAATTGGCCACCACGACGCGCAACTTCGAGCTCGAAACGTCGCAGGACCTCGGACTGGTCGAAGCCGTCGATCTCGTCGTGCAGCAGCAGAACGGCATGCGTTTCGGTGCCGGCCGAGAACAGCACGGTATCGATGCCGAGCGTGGCATGAAGTGCGGAGAGCCGGTGCAGCAGGCTACTCTCGGCGGGGTCGCGCTGGGCGGTGTCACCGTGCCCAAGCAGTGTGGCGAGCCGCCAGTGTCCGCGCCCGTACACGCACGGCCAACCACCCACCGCCACGACGGCATCGCGGTCGCCCAAACAGGCGGCGAGAAATTGCGCTTCACTGGCGATACGCCCGTCAGGATCCGCGTTCGAGCGGTTGAGAAGCATCTCCGCGAGGGCGTCCAGCTCCGAACGGATGATGCGCAACTCACGCAGAATCGACTCCGGCGTCTGCTCGTCGTCGAGCTGGAGGATCCACAGATAGCCCACCCGGAATCCACGCGCCAGCAGCGGCACGCACACGCGGCCTAGCATTCCAAGATCGGCATTGGCCGGAACGGGAACCGGTTTTACCGCTGTGGCGATACCATGGCTCAGCTGCCAAGCGCTGACGTCGGGCGGAACGAGCTTGCTCAGCAGAAAATTCGTGCGCACACGGTCAGCCGTAGGTCGATGCGCGCTATACGCCAGCAGCCCGCCGTCGAGGTCTTCCAGCGAGAGAGCACGGCCCAGATGCGCGGCGATAATGACTACCGCCTGGTCGATATCGGCCGCTTCCATAGCTTCAATTCTACGGAGCCGTGTGGACGTCTGGCGACAATCAACGAGCCGTGACGCTACAAATGTCGAGTCGGCCACGGGATGGCTGCCGGGTGGGACACACCGGGCTCCGACGTTGGCAGCGAAGAATCCCTGAAAAAGCGGCAAATTCGGGGTGGTGAGGCGTGCTGCGGCGCAGCCCGCGGCATCCGCTGCCCGTCTGTCGAGCGGGAGAGCCGCGAAAACCCGGGTTTATCGTTTTCACGCCGACCAAAGTCGATCGGCATGCGCCTACCAGGAACAGGAGTTCCCCATGATCATTGGTGTTCCCACCGAAGTTAAAAACAACGAATTCCGAGTGGCTATCACCGCCGCCGGAGTACACGAAGCCAAGCTGCACGGCCACACCGTGCTGGTGCAGGCCGGCGCCGGTATCGCCTCCGGCTTCGCCGACGCCGACTACGAGGCTGCCGGTGCCGTGATCGTCGAGACCGCCTTCGAGGTGTGGGCAAGCGCCGACATGATCCTCAAGGTGAAAGAGCCGATCACCGCCGAGTACGCATATTTTCGTGAGGGTCTGATCCTCTTCACCTACCTGCACCTCGCCGCAGAGCCCGCCCTCGCCGACGCGCTGCTCGAAGCGGGCGTCACCGCCATCGCCTACGAGACCGTGCAGAAGGCCGACCGTTCGCTACCTCTGCTCGCACCGATGAGCGAGGTCGCCGGACGCCTGGCCGTTCAGGTCGGCGCCGCATCGATGACCCGTCCCGGCGGCGGCCCCGGCATTCTGATGGGCGGCGTACCCGGAGTGCGCGCCGCCAAGGTGACCGTCATCGGCGCCGGCGTCGCAGGCTCCAACGCCGCCGCCATGGCGCTCGGCATGGGCGCGGACGTCACCATCCTGGACATCAACATTGACCGCCTACGCGAGCTCGACGCCCTGTACGCCGGACGTCTCAAGACCATCGCATCGAACGCCTACGAGATCGACCACTCCGTGACCGAGGCCGACCTCGTGATCGGCTCCGTGCTGATCCCCGGAGCCAAAGCCCCCAAGCTCGTCACCAACGAACTCGTGTCGCGCATGAAGCCGGGCTCCGTGCTAGTCGACATCGCCGTGGACCAGGGGGGTTGCTTTGAAGACACCCACGCCACCACCCACGAGGACCCCACCTTCCCCGTGCACGGCTCGATCTTCTACTGCGTCGCCAACATGCCCGGCGCCGTTCCGCAGACCTCGACCCTCGCGCTGACGAACGTCACCCTGCCCTACGCCCTGTCAATCGCCGACCGGGGCGTGCGCACCGCGTTCGAGCGTGACGCCGCCCTCGCCGGCGGTCTGAACATCGCCGCCGGAAAGATCGCGAACCGCTCGGTGAGCGTCGCCCTCAACCTGCCGCTCGCGGACTGGACCAACCTGGTCAGTCAGATTGAACCCGCGCTGGTCTGATAGCACTGTTTTCGAAGCGCTCTAGCAGCGCTGTTCTAAAGTGCTGCTCTAGCAGCGCTACGTAGCGGATGCCGGTCGCAGGCTTATCGGCCGGCCCCGGCATCTGCTGCCCACCTTTTCTCAGAGCTCGAAAGACCCGACGCCCTGTCAATCGCCTGGACTACAAGGAAGTAACTCCGATGTCGCAATTGAAAACCAACACTCGACCCGCCCCGAACGCGCAACCACACCTGGCCCGATCACTGTCGAACCGTCATATCCAGCTGATCGCCATCGGGGGCGCGATCGGAACGGGCCTGTTCATGGGGTCAGGGAAGACTATCTCCCTCGCCGGGCCGTCCGTGATCTTCGTCTATATGATCATCGGCTTCATGCTGTTCTTCGTCATGCGGGCCATGGGCGAGTTGTTGCTCTCCAACCTCGACTACAAGTCATTCAGCGACTTCGCCGGTGATTTGCTCGGGCCGTGGGCCGGCTTCTTCACGAGCTGGACGTACTGGCTCTGCTGGATCGTGACCGCCATCGCTGAGCTGATCGCCATTGCGCTATATACGAGATTCTGGTGGCCAGATCTACCACTCTGGATACCGGCCCTCGGTGCCGTGTTGATTCTGCTTGGCTTCAACCTCACGAGCGTCAAGGCGTTCGGCGAGACCGAGTTCTGGTTCGCGCTGATCAAGATCGTCGCGATCGTCACGCTCATCATCGTGGGGCTCGTGATGGTGTTCACGAAGTTTCAGTCCCCCGGCGGCGCTGCGGCGAGTCTCAGCAACCTATGGAACGACGGTGGGATGTTTCCGACCGGTCCGATGGGGTTCATCGCCGGCTTCCAGCTCTCCGTGTTCGCGTTCCTCGGGGTCGAGCTCGTGGGCACGACGGCCGCCGAAGCGCAGCACCCGGAGAAGAACCTTCCCAAGGCCATCAACTCGATTCCCATTCGCATCATGCTGTTCTACGTTCTGGCCCTGATCGTGATCATGGCGGTCACTCCGTGGCGTGAGGTCACCGCCGATGTGAGCCCGTTCGTGGCGATGTTCGCCCTCGCGGGGCTCGGCGCAGCCGCGGCCGTGATCAACTTCGTCGTGCTCACAAGCGCGACATCCTCGGCGAATTCCGGGCTGTATTCCACATCGAGAATGCTCTTCGGCCTGTCGGTCGAGGGTACGGCACCGGGGCGTTTTCAACGCCTGAGCCGCCACCGGGTACCGGCCAACGCGCTGTTGTTCTCGTGCATGTTTCTGCTCGTATCCGCTGTTCTGCTGTATGCGAGCTCGTCGATCATCGCCGTGTTCACCGTGGTGACGACCATGGCGTCGGTACTGTTCATCTTCGTGTGGACCATCATCGTGGTGAGCTATATCGTGTACCGCAGGCGCCGCCCGGCAATGCACGCGGCCTCCAAGTTCAAAATGCCCGGCGGCGTATACATGTGTTACCTGCTGCTCGCGTTCTTCGTCTTCCTGATCTGGGCACTCACCCAGAAGGCCGACACCCTGCAGGCGCTGCTCGTGACGCCGGTGTGGTTTATCGGGCTTAGCGTCGTATGGCTGATCATTCGCCGTCGCCCCGAACTGGCTACCCATCAGGAACTTCACCGGGCCAGCGTGCAGGCCGATCGGTCCGCGGCACTCGCCTTCCGGAGCTGATACCGCCGGAGCGGGGTCGTCTTCCGTCAACGAAATCGCAGGGTCGGGCCACGCTCGAATGATCGGTACGCTGGCGGCATGGAGAACACCGAGAAACCGCAACCGCGCCGCGCCGTCGTGGCTGCTGCCGTGGGCTTCGCGGCCGTGGCCGCCTACGCGATTGTGGGGGCCCTGCAGATTCTGGTATGGAATCCGCTGGCGGCGGTTCCGGGGGTCACGCTCGGGAAGATCCGCGCTGAGATGGCGCGCGCGGATGAGTCACTCACTGCGAACTGGGTGCTCGCCTGGGGCGCGATCGGGATTGTACTCGCCACCGTCGTTCTGCTGGTTGCGATCGTGCGGATGAACAGTCGGGTCGGCCCGGTGGTCGCGGCCTACCTGGTGCTGTTGGTCTTTGCAGCTCCCGGACACTTCTTTGTGGGCTTCAGGCCCGGCATGTCGCTCGCTGACACCTTTCTGATTTCGGGCGAGGACCATGCCCCGTGGGGCATGGCGCTCTACGTCGTCAGCGCCGCCAGCCTGCTCGCTTTGATCGTGCTGATTATTCGGGCCGGGCGCTCCGCCACCGCTCGCGCCGTGAGGCACGGGTAGTCCGCATCTTTCGCTTGCCGCCTTCCGCCGTACCAAATTAGCCGGAGTTTCGCACTGTCGAAAGCTGTTGGAGCCGCCACAATCTGCTCGCGCAGCCAGCAAGCCACACACGCGAGCAGACTTCGGTCGCGCGGGAGCGCTGAACGTGCTCGTGCTCGTGCTCGTGCCAAAGCCGTATTGCGGCAGGATCAACGGATGAGCAATGCTGGCACCGTTGTGAATCGAACGGTGCACGTGCGAGGCGGTACCGTACCGGGCATCCGACGGGTAGTCCCACCTGAGGATTGAGCTCGACCTCTGTGGCACGGCTGCGGGGAACCGCCCGCGATGCTGCTCGGAAATCGTCCGTGCACAGCGTACTTGCACCCGAGACGAGACGCGATACCGCCTAAGTCACACCGAGGGTGCGGCGCCCAAAGGCGTCTAAAACTTTGGGGTGTTGTCGTAGTTCACTAACACGTCATCGAACTCGCTTACGATAGCAACCGCTTATTCACTTGGCCTCACTAACTTCATCCTTGAGACCCACCCATTGACGTCCGACGTGAGGCAACCAGACCAGTGCACGAGATGAGAATCTGTTGAATTCCGCCACGGCCGTGCTGGAACAGCCTCCTGCGGAAGCCGCGACGACGCGCACGGAGACTGTTCCGCCACCTCGCCGGCCACAACGTCGTCGCAATCGCAGACATAACTTTACTGGGTACGCCTTCGTCCTCCCCGCCCTGGCAATTCTGGTCGCCTTTTCGGTCTTTCCTATTCTTTATAGCTTCGTTCTGAGCGTCTTTTCGTGGGATATGCTCACCAGCGGTCCGCGGTTCGTGGGCCTGGACAATTATTCCGACTTGCTGACGAGCGGCGAGCTATATCGCAGCCTCAGCCTCACGGCGGTCTACACCATCATCACTGTTGGACCCTCGATGGCGCTCGGATTAATTTTTGCCGTTCTGCTCGACCAGAACATTAACGCGATCAGCGTTTACCGATCATTCTTTTTCGCTCCGTTAATGACATCGACCGTCGCCATATCTGTCGTCTGGCTGTGGATTTACCATCCGGACTACGGTCTGATGAATGAGGCGCTGGGATTCCTCGGTGCCAGTCCGGTGAAATGGCTGAATGATCCGAACACAGCTCTGCTGGCACTAGCGATCATGTCGGTCTGGAAGAACATCGGGTTCTGCGTCGTGCTGTATCTTGCAGGACTTCAAAGCATCGCCCCGAACGTCGTTGAGGCTGCCACTATGGACGGTGCTGGATTCTGGCGCGTGGTTCGGAGTATCAAGGTGCCATTACTCGGCCCGACGAGCTTTCTGCTGATTATTCTTCTGACGATCGATCAATTCCAGACCTTTGCGCAGGTCGACGTAATGACCCAGGGTGGGCCAGCGGGAGCGACAACCCTAATCGTTCCACTGCTCTGGGAGCACGCCTTCGAGCTTTTCCAGATGGGGTACGCGTCAGCTATTGCCGTAGTGCTCTTTGTTATCGTCATGCTGCTCACACTCGTGCAGATGTTCATCGTCGGACGCCGGGTGAATTACCAATGAGCGTCGTGTCGCAACTACTGCGCAGCGAACGGATGCTCCGCACGGCTCCAATCCAGATCCGCGGGCGACGCGCCCTCCACAGCCGAGCAACCCGTCTGACACGGCACGTGGTACTCATCGCGCTGTCGCTCGTGATGGCCTTCCCCTTTCTCTGGATGATCCTCACATCTCTGAAAGGCGCAGAGGAGGTCTTCGCTCAGCCGCTGTCATTTCTGCCAAGAACGCTCGAATGGGGCAATTATCTTGAGGCGTGGAACGCGGCGCCGTTCGGCACATTCTTCTTGAACAGCCTTATCATGTCCCTTGGCATCGTGCTCGCTCAGCTGATTACATGTTCACTCGCCGCATACGCTTTTGCGTTGATCGATTTTCGCGGGAGCCGGCTGTTGTTTCTCGTCGTGCTGGCCACCATGATGGTGCCCTTTGAGGCCACCATGATCCCGTCATATCTGGTGATCAATGGGCTCGGACTCCTGAATTCGTTCCTCGGACTAATTCTTCCGAGCGCTACCAGCGTCTTCGGAATCTTTCTGCTTCGTCAGTTCTTTCTGACTATTCCAAAAGACATCCTCGAGGCTGCGGCAATCGATGGATGTTCGCACTTTGGTACTTTTATGCGCATCGTCTTGCCGCTGTCGAAGCCAGTGCTCGCGACCTTGGCGCTCTTCTCCTTTCTCGGGGCGTGGAACAACTACCTCTGGCCGCTGCTGATCACGACCGAGACGTCGATGCGCACCGTACAGGTGGGACTCAAGTATCTGGTCGATGAGGAGATCGGCACTCAATGGCCGCAACTGATGGCTGCTTCGACTTTCGTGATCGTACCCGTGCTCGTACTCTTCCTCGTTCTGCAGCGGTTTTTCATCAAGGGTGTGATGCACACCGGAGATCGCTGATGCCCTGCGCCCCGTCTACCAACTGCCTCACAACCCAGCACCAATCGATTGGCAAATAATGATTCGATCCCACCGCAAGTTCCGCCTGATCCGTTCTCTCGGAGTGATGGCCGTCGCAGCCCTGACCCTGACCTCGTGCGCAGCAACACCTACTGGCGAGGAATCCAAGACAGTTTCGATCGACTTTTGGACAACACAACAGGGCGAGTACAAAGACGAGCTCGCGGCATTCACTGCGCTCCATTCCGATATCACGGTCAACCCCTCATTTATGGGCGATTATGACGAGATGCAGCAGAAAGTGCTAGCCGGCATCGTCGGTGGAACCGTACCGCAGGTCGTTCAGTTGGGCCAGCGTTATGGCATCCCCCAGGTAGCTGACTCCGGCATGCTTCTCCCGATTGGGGACATCCTCGCTTCTGAAACGGTCGAGGATATCTTTCCGGCCTTCTTGGAACGCTTCACTTACAAAGAGAAGCTGTGGACCGTGCCATTCCAGAGCAGCACACCAGTTTTGTACTACAACAAGACGCTGTTTGACTCGAAGGGATTTGTGCCGCCGGAGACCTGGGACGAACTGGTCGCAACCGCGACGAACCTCACTACGCCGGATGTGTGGGGCTTCAATACAGCAGCCGACATTCCCTGGTACTTTCAGCCGATGACTTGGAACCGGGGCGGGGAACTTCTCGATAACGACGGTGAGGTCAACCTCGACTCAGCTGAAGCGATCGAAACCCTGACATCATTCCAAGACCTCGTCTACAACAGTAAAGCCATGCCACAAAACCAGCACGCAACAGCCAAGGAAGACTTCATCGGCGGACGGCTGGCGATGTTGTTCGCTTCGGGATCAGGACTAGCAGGTACTCAGGAGCAGGTCGGCGACGCATTTGAGGTCGGAGTTGCCTACATCCCCGGAATCGTCGACGGTCAGGCGCGGTCGGTTCCGATTGGCGGAAACAGTCTCGGCATTTTCGCCTCAAGTCCCGCGCAGGAAGAGGCGTCGGCGGAGTTGGTTGAGTTTTTGACGAATACCGAGAACTCTGCAGCGGGGAGTATCGCCTCCGGGTACATCGCCATCCGATCGTCGTCATTGGAACTTCCAAAATTTCAGAAGCACCTCGTGGAAAATCCAGAGTTCAAGGTGACCATCGACCAGTTGGAGTACCTGCGCGGACAGGGGATCAGCCCTGCTGATTCCCTCATCTGGAAGGGCATCATCGACGCGTTCGAGTCGATCGAGACGGATCCTGAGGCGGATGCCGCGGAGCTCCTGGGCGCGCTTCAAGTCGAAGTCTCCGACTACCTGGCAGACTATCGAAAATGATCATTTTAGCGCACCGCGGGGCATCCGGGCACGCCCCGGAGAATACGCTTTCTGCCTTCTATCGAGGCCTGGACCTCGGGGCTCACGGTGTTGAATTTGACCTTCGTCGTTCGAGTGACGGGGAGATCGTGGTGTTCCACGATCTCACAGTTGACCGCACTACTGACGGTCACGGTCCCCTAGCCGAGTACACCTGGCCCGAACTACGCCACCTTGACGCAGGAAGCTGGTTTTCGCCGCGATTCGCTGGGGAACGCATCGTACGATTTGTCGACCTTCTCTACGCGTTCGGCGGGCGTCAGATCCATCTGGCTGTTGAGCTGAAAGCGAACCACATTGAGGAGGATGTCTGGGCCATGATCACGGAGACCAGCCGACATGCGACCATTACCGTCACCTCCTTCGACTTGACAAATCTGAAGAGAATGCGTGAGGTATCTTCCGAGGTACGTCTCGGATATCTGACCAAGACGGTCGATGAGCGCACCGTGGCCCAGGCTAGATCGGTGAGTGCTGAGCAAATATGCCCCGATGCATCCGCTCTGAGTGTTGAGCAAATGCAAATGGCCCGCCACGCGGCTCTTGAAGTGCGCTGCTGGAACTCGCGGCCGGTGGGAGCGATGCAGAATGCAGCCGCTCTTGGGGCAGATGGGATGACTGTTGATTTTCCCGACAGACTGGTCGACTATCTGGCGACCCACGGTGGATCGGGAGAATGGCCCGGCCACGAGGCCGCGCTAACAGTACAAACCCGAGGGTAGCTGCTCGCTGCTGCAGGTAGGTCAGGGGGCAAAAGGACGGCCCGAAGGACCTTGCGGAGCGCATAGCGACCGCTGCCCTCTTCCGTCATCTCGCGCAGCGCGAGCGTCAGTCGACGACTTCGATTTGAGTGCGGATGTATTCCTTCTCACGATCGGAGAGTGTCGCCGGGCCTGGCTCGATAATCGAGTCACACAAGCGGGCGACTTCGGCCAGCGCCTTGGGACTCAAGGGGGCGTCCAAGTTCGCGAGGATCTCGTGCTTGAAGTCGATGTCAAGGTACGGCCACCAGCGATCGATTGGTGGCAGAACGATCTCACTCATGAGAATCTCCTGTTCAGCGGCCAGAGTCGAGAGCCACATCTCAATGATGCGCCGAGTTCGGCAGTGCCGATAGGGGCGACGCGTCGTTGAAACGAATGCCCGCCGGCTGACACCTCGACGCTGTTGGTCGTGTCGTACCCCGCGCGTAGGCTGCGGACATGCGCGCAATTATCGTGAACTCTCCTGGTGGTCCTGAATCCCTCACCCTGACGACGGTGCCCGATCTCGTTGTCGGGGCCCACGACATCCGTTTGGAGGTCGCAGCGGCGGGCGTGAACCGAGCGGATATCCTGCAACGGCAGGGCAATTATCCCTCACCGGCCGACGCGCCACAGTGGCCGGGGCTGGAGGTGTCTGGCGTGGTCATCGAGGTAGGCGACGACGTGACCCGGTTCGGCATCGGCGATCGGGTGTGTGCGCTGCTCGCCGGCGGCGGCTACGCCACTGAAGCCGTGGTGCACGAAGACCTGGCGTTACTGGTGCCACTGTCAATGGACCTCATCGACGCCGCAGCCCTGCCGGAAGCCCTGGCCACCGTGTGGTCGAACGTGTTCATGGACGCTGCGCTCCAGCCCGGAGAAACACTGCTCGTGCACGGCGGCGGGAGCGGAATCGGCACGACCGCCATCCAGCTCGGCCGCCTCATGGATGCCCATGTGGCCGTGACGGCCGGATCCGCCGAGAAACTCGCCGTGTGCGAAAGCCTGGGGGCGCAGATTCTGGTCAACTACCGGGAACAGGATTTCGTCGCCGAGATCAACACCGCCACCGACGGTCACGGTGCCGACGTGATCCTGGACATCATGGGTGGCGGCTATGCAGCCCGCAATATTGAGGCGGTCGCGGTGAACGGGCGCATCATGGTGCTCGCCAACCAGAGCGGCGAACCGGCCCGGTTCGACCCATTTCGCCTCATGCAGAAGCGCGCCCGCTATTGGGGCACCACCCTGCGGTCGCGGCCGCTGGCCGAAAAGGTCGCCATTCTGCGTTCCCTGGAATCGGCGGTCTGGCCGTGGATCGCGTCGGGTGAGTTTCGACCGGTGATCGACGGCCGGTTCTCGTTTGCGAGTGCAGCGGATGCGCATCGGCGGCTGGAATCATCGACTCACGTCGGCAAGATCGTGCTGGTGCCCTGAACCGACCGTGAAGTCAGCGCGAGCAGCCTTCGCGCGCCGATATAAAAAAGGGGCCGCACCGACCGGTGCGACCCCCTCACTTCTCTGTCGAGCGGCTACGTCTGTTCGGCTGCAGCGGCGCGAGCCAGCTCGGTCCACGGCTGGGCGAAGGCGGGCGTGACCCCGTGATCACGCCGAGCAGGACACCGCCGATAATTACGACGATCCAGCTGAGCTCCGAGCCGAAACCGACCGACAGCACGACGGCCAGCATCATGGCCATGGAGACCACGTGGTGACCGAGGCGACGACCACTCCGGCGCCAGCGCCGAAAATAGGAAAGCCGAGGGCCACTTTTTGTCGACACCACCTCGTGAGCTATCGCTGTGGCCTGTCTTGAGTGCTCGAGTCGGGTTCTCCCGTCGTGAGGCACGGACTGTGCACGATGAAGTGCAGTGGCAGCACCTCACCGGGCCAGCAAACCGGGCGCGAGCAGTCGAGCGAGCGAACGAGCGACTCAGCGGGTGTAGTGGGACTCCTGCACCTCGTACACCGGGGTGTCAAGCCCCTCCATGCGTGCCTTGATCTGCAGCGCGAGGTAGTTCGAGTAGTGCCGGCTCTGGTGTAGGTTGCCGCCGTGAATCCAGAGTTGCGGCACGTTCGTGGGCTTCCACATGTTGCGCAGCTCCCCCTCCCACGGCCCCGGGTCCTTCGGGGTGTCGGAGCCGTAGCCCCAGCAACGGCCGACCTGGTCGGCGACCTCCGGTGAAACCAGGTCGGCCAGCCATTCGTTCATGGAGCCGTACCCTGTGGCGTACACGATCAGGTCCGCGTCCAGCTCGGTGCCGTCGGCGAGAACCACGGAGGTGGGCGTGATGTGATCGAGCTGGCCCGATTTCACGGCGACCCGGCCGTCGATCAGCAACTGCGAGGCGCCCACGTCGATGTAATAGCCCGACCCGCGGCGCAGGTATTTCAGGAACAGGCCCGAGCCATCCGTTCCAAAATCCAAATCGAAACCAACATCGCTCAGCTTTGAGTAGAAGTCGGCGTCACGCTTTGCCATCTGCTCGAAGACCGGAATCTGCGCGGACGGCAGAATGCGGTACGGCAGCGAAGCAAAGAGCAGGTCGGCCTTCTCGGTGGTCACTCCGTTGTCCAGCGCCTGCTCAGAGTAGAGTCCGCCGAGCGCGAGGTCCATGAGTGAGTCGCTGCGGGAGATGTGTGTCGACGAGCGCTGCACCATGGTGACGTCGGCGCCGTGCTCCCACAGGTCGGCGCAGATATCGTGGGCCGAGTTGTTCGACCCGATCACGACGGCCTTTTTGCCGGTGTAGTCGCCCCCACCGGGATGCTGCGAGGAATGGTGTTGTTCACCTTTGAAAGACCGGGCACCCGCAAAGACCGGCGTGTTGGGGTAGCCAGAGACGCCGAGCGCGAAGACCAGCTGCTTGGGGCGTAGGGTGACCGGCGTGCCGTCGCGCATGACCTCGACCACCCACTCCTGGGCATCCTCGTCGAAGGTCGCCTTCGTGCATTCGGTGCTCGACCAGTAGTTGAGTTCCATGATGCTCGTGTAGTGCTCGAGCCAGTCGCCGATCTTGTCTTTCGATGCGAAGACCGGCCAGTCCTCGGGAAACTTCAGGTAGGGCAGGTGGTCGTACCACACCGGGTCGTGCAGGTGCAGCGACTTGTACCGGTTACGCCACGAATCCCCAGCTCTGGCGTTCTTCTCAATCACGATCGTGGGAACGCCGAGCCGGCGCATGCGGGCAGCCAGGCCGATGCCGCCCTGCCCGCCGCCCACGATCACGCAGTACGGCTGTTCCTCGTAGCCGAGCCGCGCCTCCTGGGCGGTTTTCTCCTCGAGCCACGAGGTGCGGCCCTTCGCAATTTCGTGGGAGACGCCCTGTTCGCGGTTACGGCCTTTCTTTTCTTCGAAACCCTTGAGTTCCTGCATTGTGGTGAGCAGGGTGTAGCACCGGCCAGCGTGCAGGCGCAGGTGTGCGTACCCGCGGGCCTGGCCGGTTTCGAAGGTCACCCACGCCTCGGCAGCACCGGCGTCCCCGGTCGCGGGTTCGGCGAGCGCCCAGTTGTGCGGGCGCACTTCGTCGAGGGTGGCGGTGAGCATCCGTTTGATGTCGGCTTTACCTTCGAGGGTCTTCAAATTCCAGGTGAAGGACACGAAATCGCGCCAGTAGCAATCGTCGGCAAACAGCGCCGCGGCGCCGTCGATATCTCGGTTCTGCAGGGCCGTGTCGAACCGGGCGAGCCAGTTGTCGACGACGGTGCTCGGTGAATCGGGCATGTCACTCCTTTGTGATCCAGCGGAAGGTCAGCCCTGTGTCGGACGCGACCTGTATGTTCAAGTACAGGGCCGCAGGGGTTACATCGGCGTTACACCCGGTGCTTCTGATCGGCGTCATCGTCGGATCCAATGGAGGAGACAGCGCATGTCCTACGGGCCGAGCACCCCGGTTCTCACAGCTGGCCAGCGATTCTCCTGCCCCAAAGAATATGAACGGATACTCCGCGCGGCCCACGAACGCGCCCAGGCCGATGCGCCACCGCCGGCGATCACCGCCGCGGTGTGGGAATCCTGGCAACGTTCCCTGGCCGCGGGCATCGACCCCGACCGGCACCTGCCTCGGCATCTGCACGAGGTGGCCGACGTCGTGGCGCTGCGCCGTGGGCATCCGCTAGAGACCGTGATGCCGGCACTCAGCGAACTTCTGGCCGATGAGAGCGCGGATGGGCAGCACCTGCTCGTGCTCGCCGACGCTCGCGGCGAGGTACTGTGGCGGGTCGGCAGTCGCTCGGCCATGCGGCAGGCCGACGGGCTTGAGTTCGTGGAGGGCGCTGACTGGTCCGAGGCCGGCGTGGGCACCAACGCCATCAGCGAAGTGGTGCTGAGTGGGCGCGCCGCGCAGTTATTTTCGGCCGAACATCTCGTGCGCACGCACCACGAGTGGGCGTGTACGGCCTCACCCATTCGAGACCCGGATAGTGGCGTGGTGATCGGGGTTTTAAACGTGTCCGGGCCACTCAACACGGTCACGGCCGACAGCATGCGGATGGTCAAGTGCGGGGTTCGGGTGGCCGAGGAGTTGTTGCGGGCGGCGCGACGAGAACCGGCGCGTCGGTCCGGGTCGGTGGCTGCCGGGCGCTCATTGATGGTTTCATCTGTACTCTCGCTCGAGCTGCTCGGTGAGAGCCCGTCGGTACTCGGCGCCGACAGCAGTCGGATGCCGTTGTCGCTGCGCCGCGCGGAGATTCTGGCCCTGCTTGAGTCACGGGAGCGCGGCTGGAGCGCCGACGAACTCGCCTATGCCGTTCATGGGGAGACCGGTTCCGCCTCGGCTATCCGCATTGAGATGCACCGTATTCGCCGGGTGCTCGGCGACGCGCTGGAATCCACGCCGTATCGCCTCGCACCCAGCCTGCGCGGCTCGTCTGACTCGGCGCGCGTGTTACGACTGGTGCGCGGCGGGCAGGTGGCTGCTGCCCTCGCGGCGTACACCGCCCCGTTACTGGTCCGGTCGACCGCCCGGGCTATCGAACCGCTGCGCGCCGAGCTCACGAACGCGGTGGGGGCATCCATTCGCGCCAGTGGAAACGCCGAGCTGCTGCGCCTCTGGTGCGCAACCGAGATGGGCAGCGATGACCGCGCCGCCGTGCCGATCCTCGGCCGGGTGGTCGGTTTCGAAGATGCCGCCTATCTAGCGTCGCTCGCCCGCCTCAGCCGCATCGACCTCGAGCTCGGCGGCTAGAACCATGGGGAGGGCTGCGTACGAGAGGGACTGAGGCGCAGCACCGCATCCGAAGCCACCTAGGCTGCCGGATTCAGGTCCAGAGAAATGGAGTCCGCAGCGGCGCGCAGCGCGGGAATGGCACGCTGCGCAAACGCATCGTCGACCCGCGACACCGGCCCGGACACACTGATGGCGGTGGGCGTCGGCGCATTCGGAACCCCCATCGCAAAGCAGCGCACACCGAGTTCCTGCTCGCCGTCGTCAATGGAGTAGCCGCGTTCCCGGATCCGAGCCAGATCGGCCAGCAGATCATCCACCGTTCCGATGCTCATGGTCGTGGGCCTTGGCATGCCAGTCCTGGCCATTATGACGCGCACGGTGTCATCGCCCAGCTGCGCCAGAATGGCCTTGCCGACCCCGGTAGCGTGAGCATGCGCGCGTCGGCCGACCTCCGTGAACATGCGCATGGAGTGTTTGGACGGAGCCTGGGCGATGTACAACGCCATGTCGGCATCGAGAACGGCCATGTTCGCCGTCTCCCCGAGTTGATCGACCAGCGACCGAAGTTGCAGGCCAGCGTGGGCGCCCAGCTGCTTGCTGGCTGCCGTTCCGAGGCGAATGAGTCCGGGGCCCAGAGCGTACCGCCGGTTGGCGAGCTGGCGAATGTACCCCTTGGTCATCAGCGTGCGCAGCAGTCGATGGATAGTGGGCAGTGGCAGGTCGGTAGAGGCCGCGAGCTCACTCAGCATCACCTCTCCACCGGCAGCCGTGATCAGCTCCAAGAGTTCAAAAGCCCGTTCCACGGACTGCACCCCGCTACCAGCTGCGCGTTCTGCCATCTCCAGGCCTCCAGACCGTGTGTAACAACAGATATCCGCATTGCGGAAATCGTCGCCCGGTTCCCCAGAGTACACAGCAGTTGACGCGGGGCCGCACTAACCATAGTCTTTTCGTATAACAGAAACTAACTTCCACGATGCGAAATATATGTGGATCAAAGTCGCTCATTTGTCGACTCGAGCAAGGATGCCCATGCTGTACACCGTAAACTGCTCCATCCTCCTGACCGAGCTGCCGTTGCTCCAGCGCCCGGCCGCGGCGAAGGCCGCCGGCTTCAACGCGGTCGAGTTCTGGTGGCCCTTTGCCGCCGCAGTTCCCACCGAAACGGAGATTGCCGACTTTGAGAACGCGATCACGGACGCCGATGTTCGACTAACCGGTTTGAACTTCGCGGCCGGGGACATGCCGGCCGGGGACCGGGGTCTGGTCTCCTGGCCCGCCCGTTCCAACGAGTTCCGAGACAACCTGGCGGTCGCGGCCGGCATCGGCGAGCGCCTCGGCTGCACGTCCTTCAATGCCCTCTACGGAAACCGTATCGACGGCGTCACCGCCGAGGAACAAGACGAGCTCGCTATCGAAAACCTCTCCCTCGCCGCGCGATCCGTCGCCCTGATCGGTGGCACCGTGCTGCTTGAGCCAGTGAGCGGGGCGCCGAAGTATCCCCTGCGAACGGCGACCGACGTGTTGTCCGTTATCGACCGGGTGCGCGCCGAGACCGGCGACACGAACATCAAATTGCTCGCCGACTTCTACCACCTCGCCGTCAACGGTGACGACGTCGAAGCCGTGATCGCCGAACACGCACACGAATTCGGCCACATCCAGATTGCCGACGCACCCGGTCGCGGCGAACCAGGAACGGGCACCCTACCGATTCACGAGTGGCTCGCGCGCAGTCAGGAGCTCGGCTACCAGGGCGCCATCGGGCTTGAGTACAAGACGACCACGGCTTATCCGTTTGCCTGGCTCGAAGCTGTCTAACCGACCACGCGCATCCGCCACCATTTAGAAAAGGACAACGAAAATGATCAATGTTGCCGTCATCGGCCTGGGGATCATGGGCCTTCCCATGGCGATCAATCTCGTCAAAGCCGGCCACAACGTCATCGGTTTCAACCGCAGCCCGGCACGAATCGATCAATTGATTGCCGCGGGCGGCCGCGGCGCGGCCAACATCGCCGAAGCCGTGCGGGATGCCCATGTCGTGTTCACGATGCTGCCCGACTCGCCCGATGTCGAAAACGTCGTCGGCGGCCCGGACGGCGTCTTCGCCAACACCCCGGCCGATGCTACGTGGATTGACACCAGCACAATCCGTCCCGATGTTACCGTTCGCCTCGCCAACGCTGCACGGGAGGCCGGGCTCAAGGCCGTCGACGCCCCCGTCTCCGGCGGCGAGGCCGGCGCGATCGAGGGCACCCTGTCGATCATGGTCGGCGGGGACGCCGCCGACGTCGAGGCCGTTCGCAGCCTACTCGACGCGATGGGAAGCACCGTCGTGCACGTCGGTCCGGCCGGGTCCGGCCAGACGGTCAAGGCCGCTAACCAGCTCATCGTTGCCGGTACCATCCAGCTCGTCGCCGAGGCGCTCGTATTTCTGGAGGCACACTCGGTCGACACCGAGGCCGCCGTCAAGGTTCTGGCCGGCGGACTGGCCGGCAATCGAATCCTGGACCGCAAGGCGGCCTCAATGGTGGCGCGCCGCTTCGAACCGGGTTTCCGGGTCGACCTGCACCACAAGGACCTGGGCATCGTCACCGCCGCTGCCCGCGCCGCCGGCGTCGCCATTCCGCTGGGTGCGATGGTGGCCCAGCTGATGGGCGCCCTGCGTGCCGAAGGCCACGGTTCGCTCGATCACTCGGCTCTGCTGTTGCTGGTCGAGCAGATGTCCGGCCGCTCGCACACCGAAACACCGACGATTCAGCTCCAGGGAGAACCACATGTCTAAAATGCGTGCAGTCGACGTCGCCGTCGCCATCCTCGAGAAAGAGGGAGCCACCCAGACCTTCGGCGTTCCGGGCGCCGCCATCAACCCGTTCTACTCGGCCATGCGCGCTCACGGCGGCATCGACCACATCCTGGCCCGCCACGTAGAGGGTGCGTCGCACATGGCCGAAGGATTCACCCGCACCAAAGCCGGCAACATCGGCGTGTGCATCGGCACCTCCGGGCCGGCCGGCACCGACATGATGACCGGGCTCTACTCTGCATGGGCCGACTCGACGGCCATCCTCTGCATCACCGGCCAGGCTCCGGTGAGCAAGCTGCACAAGGAAGACTTCCAGGGCGTCGACATCGCTTCTATTGCGGCTCCCGTCACCAAGATGGCCGTCACCGTGCTCGAGGCCGGGCAGGTTCCCGGCGTCTTCCAGAAGGCGTTCTATCTGATGCGCTCCGGCCGTCCGGGCCCGGTCTTGATCGACCTGCCGATCGATGTGCAGCTCACCGAAATCGAGTTCGACATCGACACCTATGAGCCACTGGCGGTAGCCCGGCCCGCAGCATCGGTTGCCCAGCTGAAGAAGGCACTCGCCATGCTGCTGCTGGCCAAGCGCCCGGTGATCATCGCCGGCGGCGGCGTGATCAACGCGGATGCCTCGGAGCAGCTAGTGCAGCTCGCCGAGGTGTTAAATGTTCCGGTTATTCCCACGCTGATGGGCTGGGGCAGCATCCCCGACGACCACCGGCTCGCGGCTGGCATGGTGGGACTGATGACCTCGCACCGCTACGGCAATGCGACCATGCTCGAATCGGATTTCGTTCTCGGCATCGGTAACCGCTGGGCCAACCGGCACACTGGCGGCCTCGACACGTACACGAAAGGCCGTACGTTCATTCATATTGACATCGAGCCCACCCAGATAGGGCGGATCTTCTCACCAGACTTCGGCATCGTCTCCGATGCCGCAGCTGCGCTTCGCGGTCTGGTTGAACTGGCACGGGAATGCAAGGCCCAAGGCGGACTGCCCGATTGGGAGAGCTGGGTTGAGAGCTGCGTACACCGCAAGAACACGATGCAGCGCAAGACGCACTTCGACAATGTGCCGATGAAACCGCAACGCGTGTATGAGGAGATGAATCGGGCATTCGGCACCGAGACCCGATATGTGACCACGATCGGGCTCTCTCAGATTGCCGGGGCACAGTTTCTCAATGTGTTCCACCCGCGGCACTGGATCAATTGCGGCCAGGCCGGTCCCCTCGGCTGGACGCTGCCTGCTGCCCTGGGGGTAGCCGTGGCCGATCCGACGAAAACGGTCGTCGGGCTCAGCGGCGACTACGACTTTCAGTTCATGATCGAAGAACTGGCGGTGGGCGCTCAATTCCACATCCCGTACATCCATGTCGTCGTGAACAACTCCTATCTCGGCCTGATCCGGCAGGCGCAGCGCCGGTTCGACATGGATTATCAGGTGTCGCTCGCGTTTGAGAACATCAACTCGCCCGAGCTTGAGGGCTACGGCGTCGACCACGTCAAGGTGGCCGAGGGCCTCGGCTGTAAAGCCATCCGGGTGCGCGAAGCCGACGATCTGCAGGCAGCGTTCGCGCAGGCACGGGATTGGATGGCCGAGTTCCGGGTTCCCGTGGTCGTCGAGGTCATCCTCGAGCGGGTCACGAATATCTCGATGGCCGCCGCCGAGATCGATGCCGTGACCGAGTTTGAAGCCCTGGCCGAGACAGCAACCGATGTGCCCACCGCGCTCTCCTTCGCGGTCTGACTCGCCTTTTTGACCTAGTGCACGTGCAATTCACGAACAAAGGAGTTCTTGTGAGTACAACAACCGTTAACGCCCCGAGCGCCAGCATCATGTTCGGTGCGCTCCGCGCGGCCGTGACCGACCCAGCCCGGGTGAAGACCCGGGCCCTCGACCGGTACGCCAACGCCCACGATGCCTCACATTTCCTGCTGATCCCGCAGGCGGTCGTGGTGGCCACGGACGCTGCCGAGGTCGGCGCGCTCCTGTGCGCCGCTGCGGCGCAGGGCGCACACCTCACGTTCCGGTCGGGAGGCACTAGCCTGAGCGGGCAGGCCATCACCGACGGGGTGCTGGTCGATGTGCGTCGCAACTTCAAGAACATCGAGGTACTCGACGACGGCCTCCGGGTGCGGGTGCAGCCGGGCGCCACTGTGCGCGCCGTGAATATCCGGCTGGCCAAGTATGGCCGCAAGTTCGGGCCCGACCCGGCCAGCGAGTCCGCGGCAACCATTGGCGGCGTCGTGGCAAACAATTCCTCTGGAATGGCGTGCGGCACCGTCGATAACACCTACCAGACCCTCGAATCGGTCGTTGTGGTGCTGCCCAGCGGCACCGTCGTTGACACCGGGGCAGCGGATGCCGACGACCAGCTCCTGAAGCGGGAGCCGGTCTTATACAACGGCCTGCTCGAACTCGCACGGCGCACCCGGAGTAATCCGGCATCCGTCGCCACCATTCGACAGCAGTTCTCGATGAAAAACACCATGGGGTACGGCGTGAATTCCCTTCTGGACTTCGACCGGCCGGTAGACGTGCTCGCGCACCTGATTGTGGGCAGCGAGGGCACACTGGGCTTCGTGGCCGAGACGGTATTTCGTACCGTGCCCAAACTGCCGCATGTGACGACGGCGCTGCTCGTATTTCCCGGGCTCGAAGCCGCCACAGCCGCGCTGCCCGCCCTCGTGGCGACCGGCGCGGCCACCCTGGAACTCATGGACGCGTTATCGCTGACCGTGGGGCAGCAAATGCCCGGTGCCCCGGCCATCGTGCTCGACCTCGTTGTTCAGGAGCACGCCGCCCTTCTCGTGGAATACCACGCCGAGTCGTCCGAGAAACTAGCGCAGCTGCTTGAGACCGGCATGCAGACCGTCAACACGCTGAATCTCACCCTGCCGGCCGATTTCACAACCGATGCGGGCATCCGCGGCCAGCTGTGGTATCTGCGTAAGGGGATCATCCCAGCCGTGGGTGGCACCCGGCCGCAGGGCACGAACGCCCTGCTCGAAGACATCGTGGTTCCCGTGCCGGCGCTCGCCCGCACCTGCATGGAACTCATTCGGCTGTTCGCCAAGTACGCGTACGAGAACTCCATGATTTTTGGTCATGCCAAAGACGGCAACGTGCACTTCATGCTCACCGACGATTTCAGCAGCCCGACCGGGCTGGAACGGTTCAGCCGGTTCACCGAAGACCTCGTCGACCTCGTGCTCGGCGAGGGTGGTTCGCTCAAGGCCGAGCACGGTACCGGGCGCGTAATGGCACCCTACGTGCAACGCCAATACGGCGACGAGCTCTATGACGTCATGCGGCGCATCAAGGTATTGTTCGACCCGGCCGGCCTGCTCAACCCGGGTGTGCTCATCAATGATGATCCGAACGCGCACCTCAAAGATCTCAAAGCCATCCCAGCCGTGGCAAGCGAAGTAGACCGCTGCACCGAGTGTGGCTGGTGCGAACCGGTGTGCCCGAGCCGTAACGTGACGCTCACACCCCGGCAGCGCATCGTATCGCTGCGTGCCATCGAGCAGGCCCGGCTCGATGGCAATCTCGCCCTGGTGGCCGAGCTGGAAAAAGATTACGAGTACGACGCCGTGCAGACCTGCGCCGCCGACGGCATGTGCCAGACAGCCTGCCCGGTCACGATCAACACCGGCGACCTCATGAAACGCCTGCGCCGGGACGACGCCAACCCGGTCGAGAAAGCAATCTGGAATGTTGCCGCGAAGAACTGGGGCGCCGTGTCTCAGGGTGCTGGCGTGGCCCTGAATGTGGTTCGCACGGTACCCGTCGGCGTCATCCTCGCGCCCAACAAGCTGGCCCGCGCCGTGCTCGGCACAGACGCCGTGCCCCTCTACTCCCCTGAATTGCCCGCTGGCGGCGCCAGCCGTAAACGTCGGGCGGTGACGTCTGCGCCCAAGGCGCACCCATCCATCAAAGTTGAAGAAAGCGAAACCAGCCATGCGTAATCCACCGTCGGAAATCACCCGGCAGCGTGCCTTGCCAGCGGATGCGCCGCAGGCCGTCTATTTTCCCGCTTGCGTGCAAACAATGTTCGGTCCGGCCACTACCGGAACTTGCGGCGTACAGGTCAGCTTCGAGCAGTTGTGCGAACGCGCCGGCATCACCCTCCTCGTTCCGGCCGGAATCGATGCCCTGTGCTGCGGCACACCATGGTCGTCCAAGGGCATGGCCGACGGGCTCGCCACCATGAGCCAAAAAACCCTTGCCGTCCTGCGCGCCGCCACCGGCGAGGGCGAACTGCCTGTCGTCTGTGATGCTTCTTCCTGCACCGAGGGCCTGCGCCACATCATCGAGGGCGACACCAGCGCGCGGCCCTTGACCGTCATTGACGCGGTCGAGTTCGCAGCCATCCACATCCTGCCGGGCTTGCCGGGGTATAAAAAAATCGAGTCTCTCGCGCTGCACCCCACCTGTTCCTCGACCCGGATGGGCATCAACCCGGCCCTCGATACCGTCGCCGATGCCATCGCCAAACACGTCGAGATCCCCGAGAACTGGGGTTGCTGCGCGTTCGCCGGCGACCGAGGAATGCTCCACCCAGAACTCACCGCATCCGCCACGCGCGCCCAAGCCGCGGACGTCGTCGCCATGGACGCCACCGCCCACGCCTCCTGCAACCGCACCTGCGAGCTCGGAATGACGCGTGCCACCGGCAAGCCGTATCGCCACGTACTCGAGTTGCTCGAAGAAGTCACCCGGCCGTAGGCCCACCTCTCTCAAACCGGGGTTTCTGAGACATGCTGTGGTGAATCACCAACCCGCGTCGAGTGTCTCACATTCTCCGGTTTTTTGTGCGCGCCCGGAACAACACAGCGGGCGACAACGGATGCCTCCGCTGCCGCCCGCTGCCGGGTGACGGTACTAAACGCGCGTCGGTTCGGGGGCCAGCACGGCCGCCTTCTGGCGCAACATCCAGCGCACGATCAGCCCGAGCGTCGTCATGAGCAGCACGAGCATGATCGAGCCGAGGTTGAAGCCGAGGCCGTAAATGAAAATGAACGAAATCGAGCCGGCTGCGATGCAGTAGTACAGCGTGACCAGGATCGTCTTGCGCAGCAGGTCTCCCTCCCGGCCGAGCAGTCCCACCGTCGCCGAGGCTGCAACGATGTTGTGGATGGCGATCGGATTTCCGCCGGCGCCTCCTACAGCCTGTGCGACCACCACCTGCTCCGGGTTGACCCCGATGGCGTTACCGGTGGAGAACTGGAACTGGGAGAATGTGAGATTCGACACGGTATTGGAACCGGCGACGAACGCTCCGAGCGCTCCGATGAACGGGGCGATGAACGGCCAGGAACTACCCGAGACGGCCGCGGCGCCCTCGGCAAGGGTCACCGGCATGCTCGAGAGATCGGACATGTTGAGGTCCGGCCCGGACTGGATCAGCACGCGCACGAGCGGCACGGCGAACAGCAGGGCCACGGCGGTTCCGGCGAGTTGCTTGCCGGAGACCACCCAGGTCTCGCGAATCTGCCTGCCGTTCATGCGGTGAAGTGCATAGGCGAACAGCGACGCCAGAATGAGCAGGAAGGCCGGCGAGTAGAAGGGCTGCACGGCAGCAGAGATATCGGTGCCCAGAATGTTGTTGAACGGAATGGCGATGCCGGTGAGGAATCCCGTAACCGGCGTAATCACCCGGCTGCCGACCAGTAACACGGCCATCAGCACGTAGGGTGCCCAAGCACTCACGATACTTATGCCACGAGCGGATGCGACGGGTGCCGCCGCCGGTTCTATTGTTCCCATCCAGCGCGGGCTCCACGTGGCGCGCGGGCCGAAGTCGAAGGTCTTCTTCGGCATCAGGAAGCCCTTACTTGAGGTGAACATCACCAGGATGAGTCCGAAGAGGCCGCCGAACAGTGAGGGGAATTCCGGGCCGAGGAAGCGGGCCACGAGAACCGAGGGGATGGTCATGGCAACCGAGGCGTAGAGCGCGAACGGCCAGATCGCGAGCCCGTCACGAAAACGGCGCTCGGGGCCGAAGAAGCCCGTGAGCATGCACACGAGAATCAGCGGAATGAGCAGTCCCACGATCGCGTGCATCGACGCCACCTGGAATCCAATCGAGGCCACGAACTCAGGCATCGTGACGCCGAGCACGGAGAGGCGTTCGGCCACTGCCGGATCACCGCCGAGTCCGCCGCCGACGCCCACGATGATGGGGGTGCCGACCGCGCCGAAGCTCACCGGCGTGCTCTGGATGATGAGGCCCACCATAACGGCAGCCATCGCCGGGAAGCCCATCGCCAGCAGCAGCGGCGCGACGACCGCGGCGGGAGTACCAAAGCCTGAAGCGCCCTCGATGAAGCTTCCGAACAACCACCCAATGATGATCGCCTGGATGCGCCGGTCGGGCGAGATGTTGTTGAACCCGGCGCGGATCCTGGACATCGCTCCTCCGACCGTCAGCGTTGACAGCAGCAGGAGAGCACCGAACACGATGTACAGCAGGGTTGCCGCGATGATCACTCCCTCGAGGGAAGCGGCGATGACTCCGAGAAAGTCCATCTTCCACACCACGAGGGCCACGATCACGGTCGCGATGTAGCCCACTGGCATGGCGTACTTGGCGGGCCATCGAAATCCGGCGAGCAAAATGCCCACCAGCAGAATTGGTGCCAGCGCTAGAAGGCTCAGCACAGCAAGATTGTCCACGATTAGGTCCTCTCTGACCAATTTTCGTATGGTGAAATTTTAATATTGCTTTGTGGATGTCATTCTAGGGCGTCGCTCCATTCAGGGTCAACGGATGTGCCGCCTTTAGACGCAGGCAATGACTGACAAGGCCGCACCCACGGTCCAGAGCCAGCGCATCACGATGTTCGGTGCGCCATTAGTGATGACATGCGGATTCTGTCGATCCTGATCGCCTTCTGCTTCGGCGCCCTGCTCGAGGCACTGGCCGGTTTCGGGGCACCGGTGGCCATCACCGCGGCCATGCTACTGGCCGCCGGCATGAAACCACTCAAATCGGCGATGGTGGCGCTACTCGCCAACACTGCCCCGGTGGCTTTCGGATCGGTGGCGGCGCCGATCATCGCACTCAGCGGCGTCACTGGGCTCCCCATTCATGACCTCGCGTCGATGATCGGTCGACAGACCCCGTTCATGGCCCTACTGGTGCCGCTCGTGTTGGTCTTCATCGTTGACGGCAAGCGCGGCGTGAAACAGACCTGGCCGGTGGCAGTAGTCGCCGGCGTTGTCTTCGCGGTGGCACAGTTTCTCGCTTCCAACTTTCTCGCCGTCGAACTCGTGGACGTGATTGCCGCCCTCGCGACCATTGCCGCCGTACTGGTCATGTTGAGGTTCTGGCAGCCGCGCGAAACCATCGGATTCTCAGCGGCAGCAACGAATGCACCCGCGGATGACCTGCAGGTGCTGACCGGCGCCGCCGACAACGGCGGTGCGCTGGCAGTTCGGGCCGGAACGTCGACTGCCGCCTCCTCCTTCGCTGTGGCAGCGTCATCGATCGATGCCGCGCCGGTGAAAACGACGCGGCCCGGCGCGCGCCAGGTATGGACGGCCGTCGCCCCCTACCTGATCATTATCGTGATCTTCTCGATTGCCCAAGTGCCGATAGTCAGGGCCTGGCTGACCGCTTTCGGCAGCGTGACGTTCCGGTGGCCGGGACTTAATGTGATCGACCCGGCCGGCAATCCGGTTGTAGCTCAGCTCTTCAAACTGGACCATCTCAAGGCAGCGGGCACATCCGTGCTGATCTCCGGTGCGGTCCTGATGGCCTTATACAAGATCACGCCGCGCCAGGAACTGCGGATCTACCGGGAAACCCTGCTGCAACTGCGCTGGACCATCGTCACCGTCACCGCCGTGCTCGCCCTGTCGTTCGTCATGAATTTGTCCGGACAAGCCAGCACACTGGGCGTCGCACTGGCCTCTACCGGCGGTTTTTTCGCCCTGCTCTCCCCGCTGCCGGGGTGGATCGGTGTGGCCTTGACCGGCTCCGATACCTCGTCGAACTCCCTGTTCGGGCAGCTGCAGGTCTCCGCCGCCAACTCGGCTGGCCTCTCGCCGGTCTTGATGGCTGCGGCGAATTCCTCAGCCGGGGTGCTGGGCAAGATGCTCTCGGTGCAGAATCTTGCCGTAGCCGCAGCCGCAGCCGCCGTCGGACTCGCCGGCGCAGAGAGCACGCTCCTACGCAAGCTCATCGGCTGGAGCCTGGGCCTGCTCGTGCTGCTCACCCTCTTGATCTAGCTCCAATCCACCCCCGTACTCAACTGGATGGTGCCCCCAGCTCCAGATCGACCAGCTGACGCAGCCATTCAGCGACCCGCGCGACTGGCTTGCCCCAGGCCCCTTCGGAAATTGCCTCATCCCAGAATTTCAGGTGGTGAAGCCCGGGCGGCAGCAGAAACGGCAGCGCGGTGCCGATCAGCGGGTGGCGAAAGCCGCCACGCATCCGCTCATTCAGCCAGCCGATCTCGTCGTCTTCTAAAAGTGCCCGCCGAGCCGGGTCGACTTCGCGGGCGGCTTCGTGATATCACGCCGCGCCGTGATGAACTTTTGCATCACCTCGGCGGTCAGGTCGGCTTAGACCTGATCGCCCAGAAAGAGGATCAGATTTGGGCGTGGCACGTCGCTGTCAGGCGAGGCCGGGCGCAGAGCGTAGGCACGCAGTTCGTCAACATGCACGAGCGCATCATCGGGCTCAGAATCAGAGGTGAACTCGTCATGATTGCGTTGTACCGCTCCAAGATCAGGTCGGCTACGCCCTGCGGTGATTGGGGCATGGCGATCGTCGCCCGCAAACTACACCCCTTCGTCTACTCTGCCGGCCGACCAGGCACTTCGCCGTCATTTTCGATCGGAAAAGTGAGATTTGCTAGTTTGACGTTCAGCCAGTGGCGAACGTACGCTGGGAGTGAGGCTCTTGCCCACGTCGCTTTGCGCGCCGACGTCTGTCGGCTGCCTTTGGCAAATGCGCGGTATCTCAGGCACCCCCGACCACAGCAGATCGGGGGCAGGTTGTCCAACGGAGGAAAATCACATGCGCAAAAGAAGACTATCTATTATCGCGGGTGCGGCTCTGGCCGGCCTCGCCCTGGCTGGCTGTTCCCCGGCCGCTGAGAGCGCCGACGACGGCAACGCCAATCAGGTTGAAGTTTTCACTTGGTGGGCCTCCGGATCAGAAAAAGTAGGACTGGACGCCCTCGTCTCCGTCTTCGACGAACAGTACCCCGACGTGGACTTCAACAACGCCGCCGTCGCCGGCGGTGCAGGCTCGAACGCCAAGGCCGCCCTCGCGTCTCGGCTTGAGGCGAGCAACCCGCCCGACACCTTCCAGGCCCACGCCGGTGCCGAGCTCACCGACTACATTGCCGCCGGCCAGCTGCAGGATCTGAGCAGCTTCTACGAAGAGAACGGTCTCAACGAGGCCTTCCCAGCCACGCTGATCGACCAGCTCACCTCCGATGGCAAGATCTACTCGGTGCCGAGCAACATCCACCGCGCCAACGTCACTTGGGTGAACATCGACGTGCTTGAGAGCGCGGGCATCGACCCGGCTGTTGCGCCCGCCGACATGGACGCCTGGATTGCGGATCTCACCACGCTTAAGGACTCCGGCGTCGAAACTCCCCTCTCCTTGGGCACCGAGTGGACTCAGATGCAGCTGCTCGAGAATGTGCTCATTGCCGATCTCGGCGCGGAGGGCTACACCGGCCTGTGGGACGGTACCACCCCGTGGGATGGTCCCGGCGTTGCGACGGCCGTTGACCACTACAGCCAGCTGCTCGATTTCGTCAACAGCGACTATGTCGGACTGGACTGGGATGCCGCCACGCAGCTCGTGCTAGACGGCAACGCTGGCTACAACGTCATGGGCGACTGGGCCGAGGCTGCATTCGTGCAGGCTGGCCAGACCTACGGCACCGAGTACACCACCTGGGCCACCCCGGGTACCGAGGGCATCTTCGACTTCCTCGCTGACTCCTTCACCCTGCCCGAGGGTGCCCCGCACGAGGCGGCAGCCATCGATTGGCTGACCACGATCAGCTCAGCCGAGGGCCAGAAGGCGTTCAACATCGCCAAGGGTTCCATTCCGGCAAGAACGGATGCTGTCGCATCCGACTACCCGGCCTACCAGCAGACCGCGCTGAAGTCGTTCAGCGAAGACACCGTCGTCAGCTCCCTGGCGCACGGTGCTGCAGCGGCGGCCTCCTGGTCGGCTGACCTTTCCTCGGCCATTGGCAAGTTCGGTTCCGACCGTGACAGCGACGCTTTGATCGCTGTAATGGTCTCGGCTGCCTCGAGCGCACTGGGCTAATCTGCTTCATCCGCACCCTGCTGGCGAGGCCTCTGCCTCGCCAGCAGGGTGCTCTAACGCTGCAACGATTCAACGCACGGAAAGGCGCATTGTGCGCAAGGGAGTACGCAACTGGGGACCCCCGCTTCTGCTGGTGTCCCCCACCATCCTCATCCTGGGAATCTTCGTGTACGGCCTCATCGCCGCCAACATTCAGGTTTCCACGACCAACCGGCACAGTCTCGCGCCCGAGTCCGAGTTCGTGGGTCTCGAAAACTACCTGGCCCTCCTCGGTGAGGATCGTTTTCTGCACTCGCTGTTCAACCTCGTCATGTTCACGGTTGTCTTCATCGCTGGCACGATGCTGTTCGGCTTCATCTGGGCGTGGATGCTCGACAAGGGCGTAAGCGCCGAAGGCGTCTTCCGTTCCGTCTTCCTGTTTCCGATGGCGATCTCGTTCGTTGCCTCCGGTGTGGTGTGGCGCTGGCTACTCAACAGCGCAGAGGGTGATCGGGCATCCGGTCTCAACCGCATTTTTGAAAGCCTCGGGCTCGGCTTTCTGCAAAACGCTTGGTGGAATGAGCCCATCTGGGGCATGGCTGCCATCGCCATGCCCGCCATCTGGCAGCTTTCCGGCTACGTCATGGCCCTGTTCCTGGCCGGCTTCCGCGGCGTTCCGCAGGAGTTGCGCGAGGCTGCTCGCATGGACGGCGCCTCCGAGTGGAAGCTCTACCGTTTCGTGGTCTTCCCGCAGCTGAGCCCGATCGCGTTGTCGGCATTGATTATTGTGAGCCACATGTCGCTCAAGGTCTTCGACCTGATCATGTCGGTGACCGGTTCGATTTACCAGACCGAGGTACCCGCCACCTACATGTGGGTCACTCTCACCTCGAATGACTATGCCAAGTCCGCCACGATCGCCACGATCTTGCTGCTACTGGCGTCGCTCTTCATCATCCCTTACCTCATTCAAACGTGGCGTTCAGAGAAGGCGAACCGATGACCGTCACCGAAGAAGCACCCCCGGTCTCACGACCTCGGGCTGATCCGGCCCCGCGCACGCCCAAGCCGGCGCGCCGCTTCACCATCGGGCGCACGCTTAAATACGTGCTCCTGATTGTCTTCGTCTTCGTGGTACTCATTCCCGTTTACGTGCTCATCGTGACCAGCTTCAAACCACCGGCTGACGTCACAGCGTCAACGTCGTGGGGGCTCCCGGTGCGGTGGCCCTGGGAGAGCGTAGCCCCGGGCGGACCCACCGGCTTCGATAACTGGACCGGAGCCTGGGCTGCCCTCGCCCCGTCGATCGGCCGCACGTTCCTCTTGGCCATTCCGGCAGCGCTGATTTCCTCGTTCGTCGGTGCCATGAACGGCTTCGTGCTCTCGCGCTGGCGGTTTCCGCACGCCGACATCGTCTTCACGTTCATCCTGTTCGGAATGTTCATTCCGTACCAGGCCATCATGACGCCGCTGGTGCAGATGAAGACATCCCTCGGGCTGCCGAGCGATATCTCGACGCTGCTCATGGTGCACGTGATCTACGGGCTGCCGATTTGCACGTTGATTTTTCGCAACTACTACGTGAGCATTCCGATGGAACTCATGGAAGCCTCGCGCATGGACGGCGCCGGTATGCTGCGCACCTTCGCCTCGATCGTGCTGCCCCTGTCGCTGCCGGGTTTCGTGGTCACGATCATCTGGCAGTTCACCAACGCCTGGAACGACTTTCTGTTCGCCATGTTTCTCTCAGACACCAGCGGTGGCCCGGTCTCTCTCGCGTTGAACAACCTCGCGCAGGGTGCGCAACTGGCCAATTACGGTACGGCCATGGCCGGGGCGCTCATTGCATCGCTGCCAACCCTGCTCGTGTACATCATCCTCGGCAAGTACTTCATCGGCGGGCTCATGAGCGGATCGGTCAAGTAACTTCTCGCGCGGTCAGTCTCGGTCTCGGTCTCGGTCGGCTGTGGCTGCATCCACTTCGGCCGGCCGCGCGGGCACAACGTTGAGGAGGTGTGCAGAACTGCGGAGTTATCCCGCTGATCACTCCGGGCGATTGCGGCCCTTTACGGCGATAATCTCCGCGGTTATACACGCCCGGTCCAGCAGCTCGCCGCGGCTTCGAATCGGCGCATGCCCCATCTCGTTGTCGTTCTGCCGCTCAGGCCACTTCAAACCGGCGAGAGCTTCACCGTCGAGGACCGGCCGCTGCACATTACCGTGCTCGCCCCCTTCAAAACGGATGCTGCGCCGTCTGAAATTGCGCAGGTCATAGCCGCGACGATGGCAGGGCAGGATGCCCTGACGGTAACCATCGGGCAGAACGAGCTGTTCGGCCGCCGACACAATATTCCGATGACAGTTATCGACGACAGGCTACGTCGCACGATAGTTCCGAGTCGCTGTGCTGTTCAGAAACGCTGTGCTGTTCAGAAATACTGTGCTGTTCAGAAATACTGTGCTGTTCAGAAATACTGTGCTGTTCAGAAATACTGAGCGGGACGCCGCCATCGGCGACTTCGGGCAGATGTCTTCGCCAAGTCAATAATCCACTGTTTTGTGGGAATGCCGCGCAGTTTGTCGGCCGCTACCTGGGCCTGCACAGCGGCAATGCGCTCCTGATTCGAGACTGGGTCACGCTCGACGCGGACTGAGCGTCGCAGCGCATTCACTGGCCGGGCCATGGGTTCACTCATCAGCGGCGTTTCTGATTCGTGCGCCTTGTTGATTGTTGTGCACTTCGGAAATTCTCGCCAGCCAAGCGTGATGCAGCGGCCAGGGTGCGGTCTGTCACCGCGGCCACGACGTCACCCTCGTGCTCAGCCGCCCCACCAAAGCCGGGCGTCTGCACCTAGTTGATGAGCCAGTCACCCTGAAGCGAACTGTAAAGATGGGCCTCATCGAAGAGGAGCACGATCGATGCTGTAACCGCAAGACAGCACCGACCACCGACACGGCTTCGATGTTCGTGGGGTGTAGCGCGGTACGGACCGAGGCGGCTCGGGCGGCGAGTACGCTCGAAATGTGCTGTCTCGCGATCTAATCCGTCTATACCCCGAGCTCTACCACGTGGCCGCCGATGGCAGCTGGCCAGCCATCGAGCGCCACGGGCTGCTCAGTCCGGCCGCGCTCGTGACCCGCTGGGGCGTCAAACAGGGCGCGCCGCAGGCCGCTATTCTCGGCAGGCGACGCGGTGAGTCACGCGTGCTCGAGCATGGGGAATTCGGGACCGCGGTCATCCGTCATCAAAAGGCGATTCACGAGCCGTCGTTGGAGGATACCCTCGACGATATGACGCTTGCCGAGTGGTACGCCGCAGTGAACGACCGGGTGTTTTTTCACCTGCAGGCGCGCTTTCTGCAGGAACTTCTGCGGGCCCGGTCGTATCGGGACGACGCCCACACAGTGATCACCCTGAACACGAAGAGTCTGGTCGCCGCGCACGAAGACGAGATCGAGTTGAGCGCGATCAACTCCGGTTTCGCTCAGCGGCACAGCAAGGAGCCACGCGGGCGCGACACCTTTCTGTCGATCGCGGACTATCAGCATCCGACCCGGTCGCACGCCGCGACCAAAGGGCAGGACGTCGCCGAACTCGCGATCCCGCGCGGCGTGCGCGACCTGCGTGATCACGTCGTGCGTGTCGAACGGATGCGCGAGGGCACCGTTCTCGAGCGTCTCGCCTGACCTGGGCGCCGCCACGCCCCGTTACCTTGTTTGTAACCTCGGATGGTGTGAGTATCTGAGGGAGTTGGCCTGTCGGGTCCGGCATGATTGTTGCCCC
>NZ_PJJK01000098.1:0-57018 GCF_002929785.1 Cryobacterium sp. Y62
CCTGGGCCGCTATGACTCGCATCGCGGGCGAAGTGTTGCCCAACCGGCGTATTCGCACTCTATGCGTATATGCCGCACACTTGTTGACATAATGTGCATTATCGGTCACAAGCATGTGAGCGACCGAGAGGGGTGACCGATCCGCAGAACTGCCGACCTGGCACCCTTCCGGTAGCGCCGGATCAGGCGCCGACGTAGGCTGCCAGGTGTTCACCGGTCAGCGTCGAACGCCCGGCCACGAGATCAGCGGGCGTTCCTTCGAAGACGATTCGGCCGCCGTCGTGCCCGGCCCCGGGACCCAGGTCGATGATCCAGTCGGCGTGCGCCATGACCGCCTGGTGGTGCTCAACCACGATGACGGACTTACCGGAGTCAACCAGCCGATCGAGCAGTGCGAGCAGGTTCTCGACGTCGGCGAGATGCAGGCCAGCCGTTGGCTCGTCCAGAACGTAGACATCGCCGCTGTCGGCCATCTGCGTGGCGAGCTTGAGCCGCTGCCTCTCACCGCCAGAGAGTGTCGGCAGCGGCTGGCCGAGGCTAACGTAGCCGAGGCCGACGTCGGCGAGGCGGCGCAGAATTGCGTGCGCCACCGGCATGCGTGACTCCCCCGCACCGAAAAACTGCTCGGCCTCGGTCACCGACATCGCCAGCACCTCACTGATGTTGCGACCATTGAGGTGATAGTCCAAAACGGATGCCTGAAATCGCTTGCCCTCGCAGACCTCACAGGGAATGGCGACACCCGCCATAATTCCCAGGTCGGTGTAGATGACGCCGGCACCGTTGCAGCTGGGGCAGGCGCCCTCTGAATTGGAGCTGAACAACGCCGGTTTCACACCGTTAGCCTTCGCAAATGCCTTGCGGATCGGCTCGAGCATGCCGGTATACGTCGCCGGGTTGCTGCGCCGCGACCCCCTGATCGGGCCCTGGTCGACGGTCACCACACCGTCCCGACCCGAGACCGAGCCGGTGATCAGCGAGCTCTTACCCGACCCGGCTACACCGGTGAGCACCGTCAACACACCGAGCGGAATGTCGACATCGACGCTCTGCAGGTTATGGGCGCTGGCACCGCGCACCGGCATGACACCCGACGATGCACGCACGGTCGATTTGACTGCGGCCCGGTCATCCAGATGCCGACCGGTCAACGTGCCGCTGGTTCGAAGCCCGGCGAGAGAGCCCTCGAAGACCACCTCGCCGCCGTCCGAACCAGCACCCGGCCCGAGATCGATGACGTGGTCGGCGATCGCGATCATCTCCGGTTTGTGCTCGACGACCAACACCGTGTTGCCCTTGTCGCGCAGTTGGACGAGCAGGGTGTTCATGCGCTGGATGTCGTGCGGGTGCAGTCCGATGGTCGGTTCGTCGAAGACATAGGTCACGTCGGTGAGCGAAGATCGAAGGTGACGGATCATCTTAGTGCGCTGCGACTCGCCGCCGGAGAGCGTGCCAGCGGCCCGGTCCAGGGACAGATAGCCCAGCCCGATCTGCACGAACGAGTTCAGCAGGAGCTGCAAACCCGTGAGCAGCGGCGCGACGGACGAGTCGTTTAGGCCACGAACCCACCCGGCGAGGTCGCTGATCTGCATCGCACAGGCATCCGCAATGCTGATTTCGTTGATCATCGACGATCGCGCGCCCTCGTTGAGTCGGGTGCCGTTGCAGTCGGGGCAAACGGTGAAGGTCACCGCCCGCTCCACGAACGCACGAATGTGCGGCTGCAGCGAGTCAACATCCTTGGTGAGCATCGACTTTTGAATCTTGGGAATCAAGCCTTCATAGGTGAGATTGATGCCCTCGATCTTGATCTTGGTCGGCTCCTTGTGGAGGAGGTCGACGAGCTCCTCCCTGGTGAAGTCTTTGATCGCTTTGTTGGGATCGAAGAAGCCACAGCCGGTGAAGATCCGGCCAAACCAGCCATCCATGCTGTAGCCGGGGACGGTCAGTGCTCCCTCGTTCAGGGACTTGGTGTCGTCGTAGAGCGCGCTCAGATCGATATCGGTGACCGATCCCCGGCCTTCACAGCGGGAACACATACCCCCGGTGATGCTGAAACTGCGGCGTTCCTTGACGGTTTGTCCCCCGCGCTCGATTGAAACGGCACCCGCTCCGCTGATTGAGGCAACGTTGAACGAATACGCTTGGGGCGAGCCTAGGTATGGGGCGCCGAGCCGGCTGAACAGAATGCGCAGCAGGGAATTGGCGTCGGTGGCGGTGCCGACTGTGGAGCGCGCATTGACGCCCATCCGCTCCTGGTCGACGATGATGGCCGTCGTCAGTCCGTCGAGCACATCGACGTCGGGCCTGGCCAGGGTCGGCATGAAGCCCTGCACGAATGTGCTGTACGTTTCGTTGATCATGCGTTGCGACTCGGCAGCGATGGTGCCGAACACCAGTGAACTCTTACCGGAGCCGGACACGCCCGTGAACACGGTCAGCCGGCGCTTGGGAATCTCCACGCTGACGTTCTTGAGATTGTTTTCCCGAGCGCCCTGCACGCGGATCAGGTCGTGACTGTCCGCAACCTGCGTCTCCGATGCCGGGTTCGCCGTGTTCGTGGTCATGTTATTCGCCCGTAAACCCGGCCGTGTCACCCACGTAGCGCGTGTTGCCCACCGGAACCGGCTCAACGGCAGCGGCTACAACCTCGGCTGCGAACTCGCTGACGTTGTACAGGCGACCGGCCGACTCCTTGCGGGCGCTGAGGGCGCCGGGGTTGGACCGCTCGAGCAGGGTCGCCGTGATAGTGCCCTCGATCATGTCGCCGGACACCACGACAAAGCCGATACCGGACTCTTCGAGCTGCGGAATCACCGCGCGCAGGGCATCCTCACCGGCACGCTTGCTGCGAGCCACCTGGTCGTACTCCGGCATGGTCGGGGTGGTCTTTATGAAGTGCGCTTGGTGGCTAGTGACGTACACGACCCGGGAGTCGTCGCCGAGCAGCGGGACCGCCTCGTTGAGCAGGTTCACCTGGGCATTGAGGTTCAACGTCATGGCGTAGTCAGCGGCCATGCCGCTCTCCATGCCACCCGAGGCGTTCATCACCAGAATATCGAGGCCGCCGAATTCGGTGCGAATGGTCTCGAACATCGCGGCGACCGATGCCGGGTCGGTCAGGTCGGCACCGACCGTGATTGCCGTACCTCCGGCAGCGCGAATAGCGTCGGCAAGTTTGTTCGCACGTACTTCTTTATTGCGATAGTTGATGACAACCCTGGCGCCGGCTTCGGCGAAGTACCCGACCGTATCGGCACCAATACCGCGGGAGGAGCCGGTGACGAGTACACGCTTGCCCTCGAGTGATCCTGCTGCAAGTGGATTGGTCACGGGTGCTCCTTTTTTGTTGCATACACGCCGGTAGCCATGCACGTCAGTCATTCACGTCGAATTTAGGTGAGGCTGGCATCGACTGCCACACACTCGCCTGACGACCTTATCAACAAGCACCGCCGCTCCCCCCGACGTGTTGTCGGTCGCACCTGCTAGTTTCAGAGGAAATGGATTGGGGAAAGTGGCACCCATGGTCGACCTGACTGATTATCTCTGGATTCTATGGCTCGTGTTCATTCTCGTCGCCATCACGATCGAGCTCCTGAGCTTGGAATTCACCTTCCTGATGATTTCCATCGGCAGCCTGGGGGGCTTGGCCGCCAATCTGCTCGGTCTGGAGTGGTGGCTGCAAATCGTCGTCGCCGCCGGCCTCTCGGTGCTGCTCCTGCTCACCATCCGTCCGTTCCTGCTGCGTGCCCTGCGCAAGGGCGGTGATCCGGCTTTAAGCAATATTGACGCCCTGATCGGTATGACCGGCCGCGTCGTCGCGACGGTGACCGAGACCGGCGGGCTGGTCAAGCTGGCCAACGGTGAAACCTGGACCGCGCGCCTGGTTAAACCGGCAGGTACCGCCGCCAACGGATCTATCGATCCCGGACAGGCGATCACCGTGCATCTCATCGAAGGCTCCACCGCCGTCGTCATCACCGCCGAAAGGACCCAGAATCATGCTTGACCCCGCAGCTTTCATCGGACAGATCTTCGTGTTCGCCCTGCTCGCCGTTTTGGCGGTGTTCGTCATCGTCATTCTGGTGCGCGCCATTCGCATCATTCCGCAGGGCAACGCCGGCGTGGTCGAGCGCCTCGGCAAGTACCACAAGACCCTGCTGCCCGGACTGAACCTGCTCGTGCCGTTCGTCGACCGGGTGCGCCCCCTCCTCGATATTCGCGAGCAGGTCGTGTCCTTTCCCCCGCAACCGGTCATCACCGAGGATAACCTCGTCGTCTCGATCGATACCGTCGTCTATTTTCAGGTGACGGATGCCCGGGCGGCCACCTATGAAATCAACAACTACCTCGGCGCGGTCGAGCAGCTCACCACGACCACCCTGCGAAATGTCGTCGGTGGACTGAACCTCGAAGAGGCCCTCACCAGCCGGGACAATATCAACAGCCAGCTGCGCATCGTGCTCGACGAAGCCACCGGCAAGTGGGGCATTCGCGTCGGCCGAGTTGAACTCAAGGCTATCGAGCCGCCGCACTCCATTCAGGACTCGATGGAAAAGCAGATGCGTGCCGAACGTGACCGCCGTGCGCTCATCCTCACCGCTGAGGGAACCAAACAGTCCGCGATCCTCACCGCCGAGGGCGCCCGCCAGGCAGCCATTCTCGAGGCGGAGGGTGACGCCAAGGCTGCCGTGCTACGCGCCCAGGGTGAGGCCGAAGCGATCACAACCGTGTTCAAGGCCATCCACGAGGGCGACCCCGACCCCAAGCTGCTGGCGTACCAATACCTGCTGACCCTGCCCAAGCTTGCCGAGGGAAGCGCCAACAAGCTCTGGATCGTTCCGAGTGAACTCTCCGAGGCGATGAAGGGAATCGGCAGCGCGTTCGGTGCTCAACAAAACGGTGCTCAACAAAGCAGTGCACAGACTGCTGGTGCGTACCCGGCGTCGGCGGCCAGCGCAGCCACACCGACGGCATCCGCTCCCCCGGTTTCGCCGCAAAGCTAGCCGGTGGCGGAAAATGCACGGTCGGTGTTTCTGAGNTGCACGGTCGGTGTTTCTGAGCGGGACGCAACCGCGGGTGATCGCCCACCGGGGCATGACCCTGGAAGCCCCCGAAAACACGCTGCTTGCTTTCGTGAAGGCGCTCGCGACCGGGGCCACGCATCTCGAAACCGACGTGCACATTTCACTCGACGGTGTCGCGGTGCTCAGCCACGACCCCGACCTGACGCGACTGGGCCGAGACGTACGCATTGATCAGCTCACCATGGTCGAACTCAAACGCATCAGCCTGGGCGAGGGCCAGGGGTTCACGTCGCTCAGCGATGCTCTCGAGACTTTTCCGAACGCACTGTTCAACATTGATATAAAAACGGATGCCGCGGCCGAGCCGGCCGCACGGGCGATTCTCGACCAGCGGGCTTCGGAACGGGTGCTCGTGACCTCGTTCAACGAACCACGGCGGCAGCATGCTCTCAGGCTGCTCCCCGGCGTGGTGTCGTCGGCGTCATCGTCACTCGTGGCCCAGGCGGTCGCCGCGACGAATCTGGGGCTGACCGCCTTGGTTCGACGCACACTGCAGGGGTGCGTCGCTGTGCAGGTGCCTGAACGGTTCGGACCTGTGCGCATAGTCACTCCCCGATTCATCGCGATGATGCATCGGATCGACGTCGAGGTGCATGTGTGGACCGTCAACGATCCAATCGACATGATTCGACTCCTCGATAGCGGAGTTGACGGCCTCGTCACGGACCGTGCAGATCTAGCCGTGGCCGCCGTTACTCGCCGAACCTGAGAGTTATCTCCCAGAACGGGGGGAGCGGGAAGGGTAACGCCCAGCTTGATGGTTTAGAACTGTGAAGGCATCGTGATCGATCTGTGATTGCGAGCGAGAGGAGACCACACTATGGCTGACCGCAGTTTGCGTGGCATGAGATTGGGCGCACAAAGCCTGCAGAGCGAAGAAGGCGTCACCTTCTCCCCCCGAGTGGGACACACCTACCGGTGTGAAGCATGCGGACGCGAGACGGTAATGATTTTCTCGGCCGAAGCCGAGGCTCCGGACGAATGGGAATGCAAGTACTGCGCACGGACGGCGACTCGGCTCGTCGACTCCATGCCCGTAGTTGTTGACCACTCCGACGAGAAAATTCCTCGAACCCACTGGGACATGTTGCTGGAACGTCGCACCAGGGACGAACTCGAAGAGCTGCTCGAAGAGCGCCTCTCGGTATTGCGCCTGCGCCGAGGTGGCCAGCAGAAGATTGGTGCCTAACCGCCCGAAACCCCCGCACGACCCCGCACCAATGTGCTTGTACCCCCGTACTCGTGCTCGTGGTGGCGGGGTCGTCGTTGGTTAACCGCGAGGATTCAGGGCTGGCGGTGTCGCCGGGCCGCGCCCAGGCAGAGCACCAGACCAGCCAAGCCCAGACCCGACAGCAACCACTCGATTCCCCGACCGGCCACCATGGCCGGCGTAATGGTGTCACTGAGCGGCACAGTCTGTACCATGCTGCCCGCAGTGAAGGTGGCCAAGCTGTCCAGAGTGTCACCGCTGGGTGTGATGATGGCGCTCGACCCGACCGTGGAGATGTTCACGACGGTGCGACCGGTTTCGATAGCACGTAGCCGGGCAATGGCGAGCTGCTGCACGCTCTCATCGGTGTGCCCAAAATCGGCATTGTTGGTCTGGGCCAAAATTAGCTGCGCTCCGCTGTCGATCATCTCGTGCACGAGCTGGTCATCGGCGATGTCAAAGCAGATCGCGATACCGGCCAGCACGCCATCGATATCGAAGACGTTGTCGCGGGTGCCGATGCCGTAGTCGCGCCCGATCAGGTCGATCAGCTCCGGTGCGAACGGTCGCCAAAATGCTCGATCCGGCATATATTCGGCAAACGGCACCGGATGCGCCTTGTCGTAGACGTCGACGGCCCCACGCCCGGCCTCCCAGAGCAGGGAACTGTTGAAATAGATGTCTTCGGGTTGGGTGATCGTGCCCGTGATGAGCGGAGCATCCATTTCGGTGCTGATGTAGTCGAGTACCTGCGCCGCCGCCGCCGACCGGGTCGGGTCGATGTCGCTCGCGTTCTCTGGCCAGACCACAAAGTCTACGCTTTCGCCGATCAGCGGCAGGGTGGCCGAGGTGTGGTCTTGCAGAATCTGACCGGGCGAATTCTCCGCAAACAGTCCGGCGTCGGCGTTGCCTTGCACCGCGGCCAGTCGGGTCGTGCCGCTGGGCAGCGTCGGCCAGGCGGGGATGGCGAGCACGAGGGCGACCGCGCCGACCGCCACGGCTGCCCGCAGGGTGTGGGCCAGGTCTGGCTCTCGCAATAGTTGCACGGCGAGGGCGCTCAGCCAGACCACGATGAAGCTCAGGCCAGACAGTCCTACCCAGGCGACAAGCGTGCCGAACGGGCTTTCCGACTGCGAGAGCGCGACCCGGCCCCAGGCGAATCCGCCGTAGGGCCAGACCGCGCTGATCGCCTCTCTGGCTGTCCAGAGCCCGGCCACGATGACCGGAACCAATCCGAGGCGGCCCCAAACACTCGGCCAGATACGTGGCCCGTGGCGCAGAACGAGCGTGCTGAGGCCGAGGCCGAACGCGAAGAACAGGCTTTGCAATCCACCGAGCGCGAACCACGGAACGAGTCCGAGATACAGCGTGATCCAGTAGATGTGGATCAGCCAGAAGGACAGTCCGGCGACCAACCCGACCAGCAGCCCGGTGCCGAGGCTTCGTCCGAGCAGAGCCACGAGCATGAGCGCCACGCCGACCGGGGCGAGAAACCACCAGTCCCGGTCCGGAAATCCGGCGTCCAGAATGGCGCCGGCGCCGGCCGCTACCAGAACGGATGCCCACAATGGCAGGTTGAACGCACGCTCACTTCTCCACATGGCTGGTTCAGGCCACCGAAGAGTAGGCGACGATGCCGCGACGAATCGAGTCCATGGCCTCGCGTGCGGTCGGTCCGACATGACCGTCACCCGCGATCGAGAGCTGGTCGAGCAGGTCGATGGTCTGTTTGGTCCAGCGCACGAAATCACCCGCCGCCATTTCGGCTTCGTAGAGCACGTCGGCGAGTGACGCGCCGTGGGCCCACTTCCACATGGCGAGGCTGAGGCCGACCGCGAGCGGGTTACTGCCGGGTAGTTTGTGGTCTCGTTCCAGGTCGTCGATGCGGCTCCACAGTTCTTGCGTCTCGTCCAGAGCCGGTCGGAACGGTCCCTTGGGCAGGTAACGCGCGTCGATCAGACCCTCCTCGCGGCGCGGCTCGAACACCAGGGCGCAGGCCATGGCGGCCAAACTGGCGGCGTCGAGGTCTTTCCACAGGCCGCGGCGCAGGGATTCGGCGACAAGTAGATCCCGTTCGGCGTAGATTCGGCGCAGGATGCGTCCGCTTTCGCTCAACGCGATCGTTCCGCGAACGTCGGATTCGAGGTAGCCGTAGCTGAGCAGAACGTCAGTCACCCGGTCGAAGACCCGCGCAATGGCACCGGTGCGTTGGGAGATCTGCTGGCTGAGGGCATCCGTTTGCCGCTTGAGCTTGAACCAGCGCTCAGCCCAGCGCGAGTGCGCCTCGCGGTCGGGGCAGTGGTGGCAGCCATGGGCGCGCATCTGCTTGCGCAGGCTGGCTACCTCACGCTGCCGTTTGTCGCGCTCCCCCCGGAGTGAGTTGTCGGCCTTGGTGCCTTCACGCTCGACCTCGGTCAGCCGACGTCGAATCGACGAGTACTCCTCAAAATTGCCGAGGTGGCACGTCATGCTGGTCTTGAACCCGGACAGGGACTCTTCCTGCTGACGCACGGAGCGCGCGAGATCGACGACAGCCCGATCGGCCTGGAACTGTGCGAAGGAGGATTCGAGGACAGCACGGGTGCGGGCGACGCCGAACTGATCGATCAGGTTGACAGCCATATTGTAGGTCGGCTTGAAACTCGAATTCAGCGGATAGGTACGCCGAGAGGCCAGCGACGCGACCGACTGTGGGTCCAGACCCTGGGCCCACTGGATGACGGAGTGACCGAGTGTGTCGATGCCGCGACGACCGGCCCGCCCGGTCAGCTGGGTATATTCCCCCGGCGTGATTGGCACCCTGGCTTCACCGTTGAACTTCTCGAGCTTGTCGAGGACCACGGTGCGCGCCGGCATATTGATACCGAGGGCAAGGGTTTCGGTTGCGAAAACGGCCTTGACCAGCTTCTTCTGAAACAGTTCCTCGACGACCTCCTTGAACGCGGGCAGCAGGCCGGCATGGTGGGCGGCAACACCGCGTTCGAGGCCGTCGAGCCACTCGAAGTAGCCAAGCACGCCGAGGTCTTCGTCGAGCAGGGTGCGGCACCGGTCGTCGACGATCTGGCGGATTTCGTCGCGCTCGTGTTCCTGGGTCAGGCGCACGCCTGAGCGCAGCACCTGCCGCACGGCCTGGTCGCAGCCGACCCGGCTGAAGATGAAAAAGATCGCGGGCAGCAGGTGTTTACCGTCGAGCATGCGCACAATGTCACCGCGATCCATGCGCCCAGCATCAAACTGTGGGCGTTGCTTGTCGTGACCGCGAAAGCCGCCGCCCTGCCGACTGGAACCACGGCCACGACCACCGGCCGAACGCCCACCGGCGTGGGCGAGCCGAACGAGTTCCGGATTGACCCGGTGAGTGCCGATCAAGCCCGTGGAATCAAAGAGATCGAGCATGTTGTTTTTGACCAGCACGTGCTGTTCAAGGGGAACCGGACGTTCCTCGGAGACGACGACGTCGGTCTCACCGCGCACTGCCTGCAACCAGTCCCCGAACTCCTCTGCGTTCGACACGGTGGCGCTGAGCGAGACCATCCGTACCGCCCGCGGCAGATGAATGATCACTTCTTCCCAGACGGCCCCGCGAAAGCGGTCGGCGAGGTAGTGCACCTCGTCCATCACCACGAAGGCGAGATCGGTCAACAGGTCGGAATCCGCATAGAGCATGTTCCGGAGCACCTCGGTGGTCATAACAACGATGCGCGCCCCCGGGTTCACATTGCTGTCACCGGTGAGTAACCCGACCTGCTCCGCACCATACTCGGCGACGAACTCCTGGAACTTCTGATTGCTGAGGGCTTTCATCGGCGCGGTGTAGAACACCTTGGCGCGGAGCTGCTGCATCGCGAGATAGATCGCGAACTCGGCGACGATCGTTTTTCCCGCGCCGGTCGGCGCGGCGACGAGCACGCTGTTGCCGGTCTCCAGGCAAGCGCAGGCTTCGCGTTGAAACGGGTCGAGGTCGAATTTCAGAGCGCCTTCGAAGGCCCGTAGTTTCGGCTGGCTGGTGCGGGTGCGCGCGGCCGAATATCGTTCGGCCGGCGATTGCGTGTGCATCACGTGATCCTTAACACTTGCGACATAGAAGTTCTAGCTGGCCCCGAGTCCGAGATCCTTCTCGAACGCGAGCACTTTTTTGGCCGTGCGTCGATCGTGCAGCCATGCGATCCCGTAGGCGGCAAAGTACAACATGACCATGGGGATCGCGAGAAGGAACATTGACACGACATCGGCCGCGGGGGTGGCGATCGCGGTGAACAACACAATGACCAGAATGGCGATCCGCCAGGATTTGATGATGGATGCTGCGCTGATGACACCGGCGAAGTTCAAGAGCACGATGAACACCGGCAAGACGAATGCGATCCCGATGGCAACGACGAGCTTGAGCACGAAGTCGAAGTACCCCTGGGCGTTGATGAATGCGGAGTCCTCGGTCGGGGCGAAACCCGTCATGAGTTCGACCACGTGCGGCAGCACGATCCAGCCGGCCGCGCAGCCGGCTAGGAACAACGGGATGGCGGTCAACAAAAAGCCGAAAGTGTACTTCTTCTCCGTGCGCGTCAAGCCGGGCACGAGGAACGCGAACACCTGGTACAGCCAGACCGGACTGGATACGATCAGACCGACGTAGAGGGAAATCTTCAGCTTCAGGTCAAAGGCGCTCGTAATGTCGGGGTAGTTGATCTGCGCGTTGCGATGCTGGGCGTTGATGATGGCGTAGATCGGTTCACGCAGCTGGTCCCAGACGAAATCCGAGAGGAACCAACCGGCGATCGCACCGATCAGGAGGCCAGCGGCGGCTAGGTAGAGGCGCTTACGCAACTCGACCAGATGCTGGCCGAGCGACATTTTGCCTTCAACGGGCGTACGCCGACGCGTGCGTACCGCCACGGTAGCTAGGGCTTCGCGGCAGGGTCGATCGGACCCGAGGACTTCGCAGCGTCATCGCCAGTAGAGCCGCCCGACTGGGTCGGTGCGTTGGGATCGGGATCGACACTGTCGCTCTTGATCTCGCTTTTGAAAATCTTCATCGACTGGCCAAGGCTGCGGGCGAGTCCGGGAAGTTTGGGCGCACCGAAGAGAAGCAGTACGACGACGAGGATGATCAGAAAATGCCATCCGGTCAGATTTTGCAGCATGAGGGCGTGTCCTCTGTGTTAGCGGGTAACGTAGCGGGCGTTCCGTATCAGTTTACCCCGCACAATCCGGCCGTCGCGACGCACCTGACGCCGATGGACGCGTTCCGCTTCGCGCTGCTCGACCTCGTGGCGCAGTCCCGCAAGATCCATGAAGACGGCTGGCCTGAACTCCTCCGGTCTCGGGCTGACATCCACGTTCAGTGCAGCGACCTGATCGGCCAGGGCTTCGAACGCACAAAGAGCGCCGAGGGATTTCCGGTAGAGCCGCAGACCGGACCATACCAACACGGCCAGGGAACCCAGCGTCAGCCCACTCCAGATAAGCAACCAGGACCACCACGGCACCCGCTAATCCTCGTCAGCCGGGACAGGGGCATCGGTGTACTGCGCGACGCCTGCCGCCGCCCAATCGGCAACGACACGGCGTGGTTCGGCGGGTTCGAGTACGGTGACGATCCCGGCCAGTCCCGCAACCAGTCGTTTAAGGGCGTGGGAGTGGGCGACCCGCAGGGTGGTGCGAGTGCGAACCCCTGTACCCACCGGAACCGAACGTTCGGGGCGGTAGTCCGCAAGCAACGGCAGCGCGGCGGTTTCGAGTTCGAGTCGTACATCCAGATCGCCGCTGGAGGCCTGGAACAGGGTATCGGGCAGTAAAATCTCCGCGGCATGCGTACTTCGTGCTTTGGTGGTCGTGCGCGGGTCGCTGATGCGATCAAGACGGAACGTGCGCACCGCTTCGCGGAGATGGCACCAGCCGCGCAGGTACCAGTCGTTGTCAACGGATTCGATGCGCAGCGGATCGACGCGACGGTGTTCGTGAGCACCACGAGCGTTGAGGTAGTCGAACTCGACCTGCATCCCCGACGTGAGAGCTGCCTGGACGAGTGCACGTGTCGCCCCGCCATCTCTCTGCGCGACGGCCAGTTGGGTTGGCGGAGCCGACGCCCCGCGCGTCAACTTGGCCATCAGCGATGCAATCGCATTCGTATCAGCGTTGTCGGGGAGGGCCGAGAGGTATTGCAGGCCGGCGATGAGCGCTGCAGCCTCCCGAGCCGAGAACCTGGGAGAATCGTCGATAGCGACCTGATGGGTGAGGACGATGCGGTCGTTCAGCTCAAATTCATCCCAGAGTATGTCGAAGAGATCGCCGTGCAAATACTGACGTGTTTCCCCGGGAATTCCGGACAAGGCGATGAGACTGACCAAGGATCGCACACGTTCAGGGGGCAGGCCGAAATGCTCGGCGACCTCTGTGACGGTCACCGGACCCTGCTCAATGAGGTACGGAACCAGCGAAAGTAGGATGGTGAGCTGGTCGCTGGCGATCCGCGACTGCGAGGCCGGCGTGGAGGGCTGCGTTTTGGGTTGCGTCAGCCGACGACGCGGCGCCCCTCCGGCTGCCCGGACTGGCAAATCGGGCGAATGCCCATCGCGAACGGCGAGCAATCGGCTGGTCACGGCCGTGCGCAGAGCGAGAGGACCAACGACGAATACTTCCGGCCCGAAGGCGGCCAATTCGTCGGCGAGAACGTGCAGGTCGGTGAAATGCAGGATGCGCTCCCGGCTGGACGCCGGGTCCGTTGCCGGGATGCCATACTGGCGCGCGCCGAGCCGTACTGCCGCGTCGGTGCCCGGCTGCACCAGGATGTGCGCGACGTTGCTCGCCCACAGCTCTTCTAATTCGGCCAGGGCGCGGGCACTGTCGGCAGCAGTGCCCGCGAACGTATCGTCGGCAGCGTCGGTGACCGGGGCCGGGGACGCCGCCGGTAGGACCGTGACCGCTCCCACGATGCGCGAGAGGAGGAAGGTGCGCGGCGCATGAGCAACCTCATCGGTCGCGTAGAGGTGCCAGCGTCCCTCATGCTGAACGAGAGCCCGGGGGACGACCACGCGACGGAGCGGTTTCCTCTTGCCTGGCTTGAGGTAGAGAAAGGCCACGACCTGGGTGCGATCCAGCGCTTTGCTCAGCGGGTCGAAGCTGTGGTCCCGCGTACGAAGCAGCGGTGCGTAGCCGAGCACAGGTTCGCTCGAGTCGACGCCGAGCGAATTTAACTTGATCAGGGCGCGGCGGGATTCACCGGACAATGATCCTTCGCGCCACACCGTGCCGGCGAGTGTGAGCAGCGACACTTCGTCGGGAGTGAAGGTCACATCGGCCGGCAGGTCGTACAGTCCTTTCGGTATGCGATAGCGCAAGTGATGGTTGCTGCCGGGATCGTCCAGGGTCTCGATCGTCTCGAGGGGAATGCCTAGTTCCCGAATGTCGTCCTTGTCGCGCTCAAATTGGCGCTCCAGACTGCCATTGGGTCCAGCGATCAGGAATCGCTGCCGATAGCCCTGAACGTTAGCGAGGATATCCGCCTTGGTCAGCCCGGATTCCGTCGCTACGAGTGCCAGGACCAGGCTGAACAGGCGTTCCGGAGCGGTGACCGGCCGCGGTTTGGGTGCGTCGCGGCGTTCGTCTGGGTAGACCGGGGAAGGCACGAGGTCGCTCCCGCCGTTCAGTTGATGCCGAGGATGTCGAAGACGAAGATGAGCGTGGAATCGGCCGGAACTGCGCCCGACGCGGTCATGCCGTAGGCCTGTGCGGGCGGAATGACGGCGACGATTTGCGACCCGACGGTTTGCCCGGTGAGGGCCGCTGCCATGCCGGGGATGAGCTCAGTGGGAACTAACTCGACCGGGCTGCCGTTCGCCCAGCTGGAATCAAAGACCGTCTTCTCTTTCCAGAGCACTCCGGTGTAGTTCAAGGTGACCGTCGAATCTTCCTGGACCTTCACCCCGGAGCCCTTCTTGAGGACCCCGATTTCGAGTTCGGTGGGCGCGTCACCGGACGGCACGACAATGCCGGGCGTACCATCGGCGTCCAGGACTACCGCGGGAAGACCGTTCGCGACCGGCTGGTCTGCGCCGTCGGCCCGAGGCAGGAAGGCCTTCACAATGTCGACCACGAGCACGAGGGAGTCCGTCTCCGCGACCTGGAACTGTTCGTTGCCGCCGGCTGGTCCGAAGGCATCCTCGGGTGCGATGACGATCGCGACGCGTGCCCCGACCTGGGCGCAGAGCAGACCGTCGACGAATCCGGGAAGGGTGCTCTCATTGAGGATGATCGGGACGGCCGTTGAGCCGTCAAAAGCGCTCTGCTGGATCGCAGCACCGGTCGTGCCGTTGTAGAGGTTGAACTCTGCGGTGATCTTCTGTCCGGGAACGACTTTTTCCCCCGATCCGGCAATGACCTCGGTGCGCTGGGTGGACGCGGACTTGAGGGGCGTCGGAAAAGTGACATCCGGTGCCGTACCAAAGTTGCCGGAAACCGACACCAGCTCGGAGGCTGCACCCGAGGAGACCGGTGCGTCACAGGAGGCCTGGGCCGTACCGGGGCTGGCACAGGCGGTCAATGCCGCCATCACGAGTCCGGCGGTGGCGATCAGCGCGGATGCTTTGCGCACAAGTCCTTCTTTCGGTACGGGGTTGCTGCAGCACAGGGTGCTGCGTTGGATGCTGGGGTCGTTCTGTGACCGGGTGGTGCTGCCGTCGCTTCGCACGTAGTAGAACCGAAGCGGGCCGGGCCCTATCCTAACCGGCGTCGAGGTCTCGAGCCTTGGAGAGGTCTGCACTGGTCCCGGCGATCCGCACGCGTTTGCGCATGACCTTGGCACTGACATTGCGCTCACCGAGCGCCCCCGGTGTCCACGCCTCGACGTCGGCGTCATTGAAGTCGGTCTTCGACGGTCGCCGTTTCAATTCGGGCAGAATCGTGTCGGGAGCGAGTCGTCTGGCGGTAATGAGAAAGCCGGTGTGCCCAATCATTCGATGGTCAGGGCGAACGGCGAGTCCCTCTACGTGCCAGCCGCGAATCATGGTCTCGCTGGAGTCCGGGTTGGTGTAAAAACCGGTACCACGAATAGCCTCGGCCACGCGGGACAGCTGCGTTACCGTGGCGACATAGCAAAGCAAAACCCCACCGGGCTTGAGCACGTCGGAAACCGAGCCAAGGCATTCCCACGGTGCCAGCATGTCCAGGACGACTCGGTCAACGCTCTGTGCCGGCATGGTCTTCGGCAGGGTTTCGGCGAGGTCACCGAGGGTGATGCTCCAGTTCTCCGGATCATTGCCGAGGAAGGTAGCGATATTGTCCCGGGCGACGTCAGCGAATTCCTCTCGTCGTTCGAAGGAAGCGAGCCGACCGGCCGGACCGATTGCCCGCAATAGCCAGAGCGAGAGCGCTCCTGAACCGACTCCGGCTTCGACGACAGTGGCACCGGGAAATACATCGGCCTGGGCCAGAATTTGCGCAGCATCCTTGGGATAGATGATAGCCGCGCCGCGCGGCATGCTCATCACGAAGTCCACCAGTAGGGGGCGCAGCGCAAGATGCTCGACCCCGACGTTGTTGGTGACGACCGAGCCGTCGGGCTGCCCGATGATGTCGTCGTGCGCGAGAATTCCACGGTGCGTGTGAAAAGTCAGGCCGGCCTGGAGAGAAATGGTGTTCATCCGCCCCTTCGGTCCGGTGAGCTGTACGCGGTCGCCGACACGAAAGAGTCCACTGTTTTGGATGACCTGGTTGTTGCTCATGCGAGTGGTGCGCTTTCGTGTCGGGCAGCCCCGGTGGGGGCGAGAGGATGAACGGATTCGGAGAGTTCAGCGGTGGAGAAACGATAGAGCGCTGCCACATCATCGATCGTGCGACCGGCCAGCGTCGGCCAGCGGGTGTATTGGTCGCTTTCCGGCAGGTCGATCTGGTGGGGCACGGCGATGGTGATGGTTCCGGCGGCGACAGCGGAAGCGACACCGGGAACGGAGTCCTCAATGGCGATGCACCGGCGCGGATCGACACCGAGCCGTTCGGCCGCTACGAGGTAAGGGTCAGGGTGCGGCTTGCTGTTGGCGATCATGTCGCCAGCGATCACCAGGTCAAACGCGGGAAAATCAATCAGGTTGATGATCTGCCGAGCCATGCGCTCGACCGACATCGTCACGAGCGCGGTCGGCACTCCCGCCTTCTTCAGCTCTTGCAGGAGTTCACGAGATCCTGGACGCCAGGGAATACCATGCTCGGTAAGCTGCTGCTGAACCCGGTCGGTGAGGCGAGCCACAATGGCGTCTGGCGTGAGATCCACTCCGCGCGACTGAAGAATCGCCGCAGAGTTCCACAGTCCGGAGCCGACCAGCAGCATGCAATCGTCCTGCGTCCAGACGCCGCCGAATTCAGCGACCAGCTCCGTTTCGGCGCGCATCCAGTACGGTTCGGTGTCGACGATGGTCCCGTCCATGTCCCAGAGGACGGCGGCGGGCAGGGAAACGGGCGCGGAGAGCTGTACAGGATAAACATTCACGGGATCCAAGTCTAGGGCCACCGCCTATCCTTGACTGAGGCGCTCCACCGGGAGGCCGAAAGAATTGAGGACATACACGGTGACTGACGGTATTAGGTTTCTGGGCGGGCGGCTTCTCGTCGTAGCTTTCGAGGGTTGGAATGATGCCGGCGAAGCTGCGACCGGGGCGGTACGTGCGCTCAAAGACCTCCTCGACGTCGAGGTCATCACCGAGGTCGATCCGGAACTGTACTTTGACTACCAGTTCAACCGACCGGCCGTGTCGACCAATGAAGACGGCGTGCGAGCGATCGGGTGGCCGAGCGCGATCATGTATGGACCGACGGCCGCCGGACCGGTGAGCGTTCCGCTGGCCGAGGACGCCGAGCTGCGCGTCAGTGGTACGAATGCCGGCAATATTTACCTGCTCATCGGTACCGAACCCTCACGAAGCTGGAAGAGTTTTGCGGCGGAGATTCTCCACGCTGCTCTCGCCGCCGATGTGAGCGGCGTGGTGTTTCTGGGAGCGATGCTCGCCGACGTTCCGCACACCCGACCCATTTCTATCTTCGTGTCAAGCGACAATTCAAAAGTGCGCGGCGAATTACAGATTGAACGCAGCAACTACGAGGGCCCCGTCGGCATTCTCAGCGTACTGTCGGATGCCGCCGAGACTGCGGGCATTCCGACGCTGTCGATTTGGGCATCCGTCCCCCACTATGTGCATAACGCGCCGTCGCCCAAGGCGATGCTGGCCCTGATCGACAAGCTGGAAGAAGTGATCGACGTCGTGATCCCCCGTGGTGCGCTCGTCACCGAGGCGGCCGAATGGGAAACCGGGATCGATGTACTGGCCGGTGAGGATGAAGAGATGGCCGCCTACATCGCCCAACTTGAGCAGGCCCGCGATACCGTCGACTCCCCCGAAGCGAGCGGCGAAGCCATCGCGAAGGAGTTCGAGAAATACCTGCGTAAACGCGGCACTGACGGACGTGATGGACGCGGTGACGGTCGACCCGACGGGCCTGGCAGTCGGCCAGAGGGCCCCCGGCAGTAAGTTCTAGAGCGCCACGCCCAGCAGGGCGTGGACGGCGCGCTGGACCAGTTCAGGGGCGTCGACGGTGTCGGCTGCAGCGTGGTCGATGATGCGCAGCGCCTCCGGAGTGTCCAGATCGTGGCGGAGAGCCAGACGAAGCGATTGCACGACCGCTGTCGCTGAACCGGAGGTACCGTCAAAGGCCGTGGCACCGGCACCGAAGGCCGTTGACCAGCGGGCCAAACGCTCCACCCCTTCGTCGAGCAGGGACGACGTCCACTCCCAGTCGGCGCGATAGTGGCGGTCGAGCAGGGCGAGACGAATGGCCCGGGGATCGATGCCCCTGGCCAGCAGTTGCGACACCAGTACGAGGTTTCCGAGCGACTTGCTCATCTTCTCACCCCGGTAGGCGACCATGCCGGTGTGGCTGTAGACGCCGGCGAGCGGATGCCCGGACAACCCTTCCGCGTGTCCGGCGCTCATGTCGTGGTGCGGGAAGATCAGGTCGGATCCGCCGCCCTGCACGGTGAAGTCGGTACCGAGTTCCTTCAGGGCAATGACCGAGCACTCGATGTGCCAGCCGGGTCGCCCCGCACCGACGCAGGATTCCCAGGCCGGTTCTCCAGCCCGGGCGGCCCGCCAGAGCAGCGGATCGAGACGGTCGCGCTTGCCCAATCGGTCTGGGTCTCCCCCGCGCTCAGCGAACAGTCGGAGCATGCTGACTAGGTCGAGGTTGCTCTCCTCGCCGAGCGTCCAGCCCGTGTTCGCTTGCGCAGCTGCGATATCGAAGTAGAGATCGGCGGCGATCTGCCCGTCAGCACCGGCTACGGCATCGTCGGTCGGTACCGGGTAGGCCAGTCCGGCATCGCGAAGTGCGGCGACGGCGGCGGCGATCTCGTCGATGACCTCGGTCACGGCGACGAAATCGTTCGGTGGAATAATGCTGAGCGCTTGCATATCGGTGCGGTACAGCTCGACCTGCGATTCGGCGAGGTCGCGCCAGTCCACGCCGGTGGCCGTTGCACGCTCCAGGAGCGGGTCATCGACATCCGTCACATTCTGGGCATAGTGCACGCGGAAGCCGGCATCGATCCAGACCCGCTGCAGGGTGTCGAAGGCCAGGTAGGTATTGGCATGACCGATGTGCGTCGCGTCGTACGGCGTGATGCCGCAGACGTACAGCCGGGCCGCATGGCGCGGCTGCGCCAGCACCAGGCTGTCCGTTTTGGTGTCGTGGAGCCAGGGAGCACTGGATTCGCCGGGGACAGAGACAATTTCGGGTCGTTCCCATGCACGCATGCAACCAGCCTAGCTTTCAAAGTGCAGTCGCCTTGCGAGTGCCTAGGCGGAGATGACGTTCGTGCCGAGGAGGATGAACAGCACGATTCCCAGCACGATGCGGTAAATCACGAACGGCAGGAAGCTGCGCTTGGAGATGTAGTTCATGAAGAAAGCGATCACGGCGAGGGCCACGAAGAAGGCGATGACGGTGGCCACGAGCGTTTCGAGCGGGCCGAAGATTTCGGGCGTGCAGTTGGCTGCGCCAGCCAGGCACGGCTCGGCGATGGACTTGTAGATCTGGAAGAAGCCGCTTCCGAGCACCGCAGGAATGGCCAGCAAAAAGGCGTAGCGGGCGGCGGCGGCGCGCTCGTAGCCGAGGAACAGTCCGGCCGTGATGGTCCCGCCGGAGCGCGACACGCCGGGGATGAGGGCGAGGGCCTGGGCGAATCCGAAGATGACGCCGTGCCCGACCGTAATGTCTTGTAGTCGACGCCGTTTGGCTCCGATATGATCGGCGATTCCGAGCAGAATGCCGAAGACGATGAGCATGGTTGCGGTGATCCAGAGCGACCGCAGCACGGTCTCGATCTGGTCCTGGAACAGCAGTCCGAGGATGATGATCGGCAGCGAGCCGAGAATGATGAGCCAGCCCATTCGAGCATCCGGATCTGTGCGGGGAACGCTGCCCCCGAATGATCTGGCCCATTGGCCGATGATGCGAACGATATCGCGCCAGAAGAAGATGACCACAGCCGCCTCGGTGCCGATCTGGGTGATCGCGGTGAAGCGTGCCCCCGGATCTTCGCCGGTGCCCATAAACTGGCCGACGATGGCGATGTGCGCACTTGATGATACCGGGAGGAACTCGGTCAGGCCCTGGACCAAGCCCAGGATGATCGCATTCAGAAAGTCCACACGCTTCGCTTTCTCAGATTATTCAATGGATGCCCTCTCCGAGCTGGATCCAGGGTTTGCTAGTAGCTGGAAAGCAGGTCGGTCAAAACCTGCCTGCCAAACACTAATGCGTCAAGGGGCACTCGTTCATCCACGCCGTGGAACATGGCCGGGAAATCGAGGTCGGCTGGCAGCCGCAGCGGGGCAAAACCGTAGCCCTTGATGCCCAGCGCGCTCAAGGCCTTATTGTCGGTGCCGGCCGACAACAGGTACGGCAACACCGGCGCTCCGGGATCGTGGCGCCCCAGGGTGCCCACGACGGCTTCGATCAGCGGACCGCTGAACTCGGTCTCGAGGCCGATGTCACGGTGCATCGTCACAATTTCGATGTCACTCCCCACGATCTGTTGAATTTGGGCGAGGACGAGGTCTTCCTCGCCCGGCACCGAGCGGATGTCGATGAGAGCCTCGGCCGCATCCGGGATCACGTTGTGCTTGTACCCGGCGGTAAGGCCGGTTGGATTCGCCGTGGTGCGCAGGCTGGCCTGGATGAAGCCGGACGCGGTTCCGGTGGCGAGAGCGAGCTCATCGGGGCCGACCTGCTGCGGATCGACGTCGAGAATGCGTGCTATCTCGCCGAGCAGCTGCTCGGTCGTGTCGGTAAGGCGAATCGGCCACTCGTGGCGCCCCAGTTTCGCCACAGCCTCGGCGAGCCGTGTGACCGCGTTGTTCGGGTGCATGCGGGAGCCGTGTCCGGCCACGCCGCGGGCGATCAGTTTGATCCAGACGAGGGCCTTCTCGCCGGTTTGCAGCAGGTAGGCGCGCTTGCCCCCGAGGGTGATGGAATACCCGCCAACCTCGCTGACCGCCTCGGTGGCACCGTCGAACAGGTGCGGGTGTTCGTTCACCAGAAAATGGGACCCGAGCACACCGCCGGCCTCTTCATCGGCGAAGAACGCGATGACCAGGTCACGCTCCGGCGCGCCCCCGGAGCCAATCACATCCTGCAGGGAAGCGAGAATCATGGCGTCCATGTTTTTCATATCGACTGCGCCGCGCCCCCACAGCAGGCCGTCTTTGATAACGCCGGCGAAGGGGTCGACGCTCCAATTCGCCGGGTCGGCCGGTACGACGTCGAGGTGCCCGTGCACAACCAGGGCAGGGCGGGATCGATCCTTGCCTGCCACCCGGGCCACGACACTCGTGCGGCCGGGCTCCGAATCGAAGAGCTGCGGCAGGAGCCCGAGGGCTCGCAGTTTCTCGGCAACGTACTCGGCGGCATCCGTTTCACCGTTTGAACGACCCCCGCCATAATTTGTCGTGTCGAAACGGATGAGATCACGTGCGATCTCGGCGGTCAGATCGAGTTTCGGAGCGGCCGCCGTGGGTGATGCACCCACTGAATCAGCGGAACTCGGGGCCGGAAACGTGTTCGGGGAGGAAGCCATAACCACACGCTACCCGTCGCCAACGGGCGCACGGACACAACGGGCGTTCTAAACCGTGCTAAGTTATTACCTCGGCAGCCGGTTGATCCGGAGGCCGTTTCACCCAGTCCGGGTGGCGGAATTGGTAGACGCGCTGGCTTGAGGTGCCAGTGCCCGTTAAGGGCGTGTGGGTTCAATTCCCATCTCGGACACGGAGATTTCTTTCGAGAGATCAACGAGGACTGGTTGAGACAGTTCACAATGCCGGATCCCAAGGATCCGGCATTGTCTCATTGACGAGGGGTTACGACAAGATGTCCTTGGTCACGAATCGACTGTAAGCCAAAGCCCCGAAAACGGCGACGTAGCAAACCTGCACGATCGCATTCTGGCCGAACGAGCCAAGGTCGAGCGGCTGCCGCAGCAGGTCGGCGAAGCCAAGCCAGTAGTGGCTGAACAGCCAAGGGTGCAGCCAGTCGAGCTGCGGGATGACGTCGAGAATCTGCGCGACGACCGAAACGACGATCGTCGCAGCCATGGCTCCAACGGGCACATCGGTGAGGGTGGAGATGAACAGTCCGATCATGGACAGTCCTAGCAGCGACACTGTGACATATGCGGCCACCAGCAGGGACCGCCACAGCGACTCGGTCACGCTGATGTTGTCGCCGGAGAGCAGCGTCACCGGTCCGACCGGGAACAGGGCTGCGCCGATGAGGGCGCCGGACACGGTCAACGTCAGCGTGGCGACCAGGCAGAACAGGGCAGCGCCCGCGTACTTGATCAGCAGCAGCCGTACGCGGCCGGTTGGGGCCACCAGGAGGTAGCGCAGGGTGCCGAGGCTTGCCTCCCCCGCGATGGTATCTCCGGCGACAACACCGATGGTGAGCGGCAGAAACAGAGGAATGGCGACCACCATGGCGGTGAAGCCGACAAACAGGCCGTTCTGGCTGACCCGGTCGAGGAACGGCGGCCCCTCCCCCGGGTCCAGCGTCGACGACGACAGGCGCACAGCCACGGCGAGCAGGGTCGGGATGAGCGCCACGGCGGCGAGCATGGCCCAGGTGCGACGACGACGAAACAGTACGGAGATCTCCGAGCCGAGCAGATCCCAGCCTCCCACGCGCGCCCGCGTGTGCGTCTGCGTCTGCGGCAGGAATTCACTGGACGACATCAAAACCCTCCCCGGTCAGTGCGACGAATCGTTCTTCCAGGCTGGGTTCCTCGATGGCGAAACCTCGGATGCGCACGCCACCGGCCACGAGAGCCGTCACGATAGCCTCCGGCTGCCAGTTGGTGTCCCCGAGCAGCGCGATGACGACCTCGTCGGCCGCATCGCTCGTGGCGAGTACGGGATCGAGTCCGAGGTGAGTGAGCACCCGCAACGCGCCGGCGGCATCCGGTGTGCGCAGGTGGACCCGTGATTCGCCGACCTGCCGCAGCTGGGCCAGGGTGCCCTGCGCGACGAGGCTGCCCGCACTCATCACGGCGGCGTGCGTGCACATCTGCTCAACCTCGGCGAGCAGATGGCTGGAGACGAACACGGTCGTGCCCTCGGCGGCCAGCGAGTGCACGAGGCTGCGCACTTCACGGGTGCCCTGCGGGTCGAGGCCGTTGGTGGGCTCATCGAGCACCAGCAGCTCGCGTGGGAGGAGGAGGGCGTTGGCGATGCCGAGCCGCTGCTTCATCCCCAGCGAGTACGCGTGCACCTTTTTATCGGCAGCGTGGGAGAGACCGACCCGTTCGAGGGCACCCTGAACCCTGGCCCGGCGGGTGCCGCGTGGGGCGAACCGATCGGCGGTGTCGAGACGACGCAGGTTGGCCGCACCGGACAGAAACGGGTAAAAGGCCGGACCTTCGACGAGGGCGCCGACGTGGGGCAGGACCTCATGCAGTCGGGCGGGCATGGACTGACCGAGCACGCTAATGGTGCCACTCGTCGCCAGACTGAGCCCGAGCAGCATGCGGATGCTCGTCGTTTTGCCCGATCCGTTAGGCCCGAGAAAACCGAAGACCGAGCCGCGCGGAACCATGAGGTCGATGCCATTCACTGCCGTTTGCGAGCCAAATTTCTTAGCGAGTCCCCGGGTCTCGATCGCCAGGCCCTGAACCTGGGTTTCGCCGGTCACAGTGCCGTGCGCAGGATGCCGGCCCCGGACACCGGTGTCACTCCGCGGCTGCCTGGAGCGCGGCGAGCGGAACCGCGCCGGTGAACACCCGCCCGTCGTTGCTCAGGAATACCGTCACAAGGGAGGTGGTCAGGGCACGGCCACCGTCGACGGTCGTAGTCAGCTGGTCAAGCAAGGGGTTGTCGGTGACCTCGGCCGGCATGGCTGCTGCCGGCACCTCGACGATGGTGGACCAGCCGGCACCCGTCACGACGGGAACCTCGTCCGCTGCCGGGCTGTGATCGCCCGGCTGGTCGCCGGTAGCGCCTTCCGTCGGAGACGGCATGGCCTGTTCCGTCACTGTGGCGGTGGCCGGGGGCGTGAAGTCGAACAGGCCGGCGTTCGGGGCCGCGAAGTCGATGGCGGTGAAACCGACCTGCACTGCCGGCGCGGTCTGGCCCTGGGCCAGCACGGTCACCTGCAGCGGCAGCCCGGTCGCGGAATCAACGGCGATAGAAACTGATGCGACGAGCGTGTCGGTCTTCAGCGTCTCGTTCGTTCGTGGCGTGAAGACCAGTTGGTACACGTTGCGCCCCGCGATGCGGGCGTCGGTGCCGACCGAGACCGTCGTACTTGGATCGAGCTCGTCCAAGAAATGCTCGGCGAGCTCAGCCGGATTCGCGAGATCAGTGGGCAACTGTGACTTCAGTTCGGCGGACTTCGCCTGGGCACTAGCTTCGAGGTCAAGGCTCAGGTGGGTCGCCGCGTTCGTGCTGGAGTCGTACAGCCAGACGTCGCTGCCGTTGTGCACAATATCACGTTCGGCCATGTGGTCCTTGATCTGCACCCGGGACTGGCTTTCGCCGCCAACATACAGTCGAAATTCGTGCGAACCGCTCAGGAGTTCTAGGGCCGTGGTCATTCCCAGGGGGATGGCGCCGTCGGTACTTTCGGGCAGGGCTTTCGACATGGAGTCGCTCATGCCCGCGCTGAGGTCTAGCGACGGAAGGCCCAGGTCAGCCGACTGTTCAACGGTTCCCGAGAATGCCGACACGGTGCTGTCGTTCACTAGGGCAAGAACCTGTTCCGGCGTCTTGCTGGGCAGATCGACGGTGGCACCGGCCTGGAACGGCACAGCGATCACGGCAGCGACGACGACTGCTGGAACGACCAACGCTGGCAGCCAGCCAAGAGAATTGCGAGACACGAGCTTCATACCGCGATCGTACGCCCCGGCGCCGCGCTCGAACGATGGAGTCAGCGTATTTACAGGTCCCCGGAAGGGCTATCGCGGGTCGGTTCGCTCCGGCTCGGCGCTTCATCGGTGATGCCGATGAATTGGCTGCCGATGCCGTCGCACTCGTTGCGCGCGAGTCCTTTGGCCGGATCGGGCAGTTCATCCGCCCCGTGGTTCGAGCAGGTGATATAGGTAAACGTCGGCCACCACTTCTTGGGCCGCACGGCCTCGGTATAGCCACAGATGGTGCAGGTGAGCTGCACCCAGACCGGCTTCTTTCCGGTGCGGTTCGCGCGCGACTGCAGTAACCAGGCCGGCGGCTCGGCTTCCAGCCTGACCAGCTGTGCCTCGCTCAGGCGCGAGGGAATGCCGTGGCGGGTGGCCATTTCCAGGGGGATATCCAGGCGCAGTGCTACTTCTCGTCGCGTAATCATCTCAAATAACGATAGGCGCTTTTTGCGGGCCGCGCGGAGCATCCGTTCTCAGCTGGTGTCCATGACTATGGGAGAATGACCCAATGCCAAACACTCCGTCCCCGCTGGGGCTGCTCCTGGACGTAGACGGGCCGATTGCGAGCCCGATCACCCGCACGATCAGTACGCCGAGCATCGTGTCCGATCTAATCACCCTGGCCGGCGCGCACGTGCCGATCGCCTTCATCACCGGGCGGTCCGCCGATTTCATTCGCGAGCAGGTCGTCGCTCCGCTCGTGGCCGGGGGGTTGCCCGAGAACTTTCGCATGTATGGGGTCTGTGAAAAGGGTGCTGTCTGGTTTCCGATCAGCACCGAAGGCATGGGCACTGTCGTGGTTGATCGGGCCGTCGCCCTGCCGTCGGCCGTCACCGACGAGGTGCGCCAGCTGGTCGCCACCTCGTTCGCCGCCGAGATGTTCTTTGACGAGACAAAGCAGGCGATGATCTCCGTTGAGCAGCGCACCGATGTCAGCCGGGAGGCCTTTCAGGCCCGCCAATCTGCGTTCAACGTCGCCGCCTTCGCCATTATGGTCAAGCACGGGCTCGGCGTTCGATTCGAAGACCTCGAAAGCGCGGACGCCTCCGGGCAGATTCCGTTTCGGCTGGACGCCACCATCATCTCGACGGATATCGAATCGGTTACCCTGGACAAGGACCATGCAGCTCAGCGAGCCCTCGCCTACTTCGCCGAGAGCGGTCCGCTGCCCCGGTTGTGGCGGTCGGTGGGTGACTCGCGCAGCGACTACCGCATGGCCGACCACCTGCACGAGGCCGGTTACGACGTGTCACACGTCGACGTTAGACCGTCCGATGGAATTCTCGACCGGCCGTATCCGGTCATCGTCATCGGTGATCAAATTCACGATGAAGCCGGGGCGACTTTTCTGCACTACTGGGTCGACCAGCTGGCGCTGCCCGCCTAATAGTCAGGTATTAACGAAGCGGATACCGTTCTGCAGCGTGCTGCGCAACTCGAAAACCTTCTCGAAGCTGCCTCGTTCCATGCCGACCAGTCCCTCGCGCAGTACACCAACCAGTCGTGACCTGGGGATTCCGATGATCATCGGGCGACGGCCACGCTTCGGCAGGGACACCGCTTCGTCGAGAGCGCCGTCCGGCAGCACGATAATGAGGGCGGTGAAACGTACCTTGAGAGCGCGCGTGATCGACTTCGCAGCGTCTTCGAACTGATGGATCGGGCGATCATCTGGGCCCTGGTCGTCGCCGACCAGTTCACCGCGCCGCAGCTGCACCGGGCCACCCCAGTCTTCGGAGAGGATACCGAACAGTCCGGCCGGCCCGAGAATGATGTGGTCGAGCTTGTCGGTCTGCGGGCCGGTGTCGATGTCGTGCCAGGCGGTGAATCCGATGCCGAGGTTGGCCACGACTTGAGCGGTGGCCTCCTCCGCGAGGGCCTTGGCGAGGCAATGCCGCACGAGACGGGGGGCGCTGCGGATCAGGGCCGGGGCGTACGGGTCGTCGATGACGGTGCCGCGGCCGGCCCATTCGCGCACGAGATCGAGGTATCTCAGGCGCGCCTGCCCGCCGGGGTGACCGTGCATGCGGGTTTTCAGGCTGGATTTCGTGGCCGGGCCGCGGGCGGCAGAGGCGGCGTAGGCGGCGTAGGCATCCACTTCTGGATCGGGCTCACCGAAGCGACGGCGATCGTAGGCCGCCCGGTTATCGGGCGTGCCAACGTGTTCCCAGGCCAACTGCACGGCATGAAACCTGATCGCGCTGCCTCCGACGTCGGGGTGCGTTTGGCGCAGGAGCAGTCGGTAGGCGCGGCGCAACTCGTCGTTGGTCGCCGTCGGGTTCACACCGAGCACCTCATAGGGGGTGGATGCGGCCGGGCTGTCATGCATCCTGGACAATACCTTTCTGCGGGTGCGGGCAGACCGTCACATAGACGATCCGAGGATTCACCGTATCGTGGGAATCTGACATCCCGCCGAGGGCGCCGGTCGCTCTGCAGCCAGGGTTCAGCGCAATCGCTAGTCGCGCAGCAGGTGGAAGGGGATTGCCATGGAGAGGGATACGCAAAGAATTCCGGCCACGAAGGTCAGTCCCATCAGCGACGTGACGGAGAACGCCAGACCGAACAACCAGAGGCCGAGGACGAAGATCGCGAACGCGACGATGAAGGCGACAATGTTCATAGGAAACCCTTTCACGGCAGTGCCCGGTGTTTTCGCCCAGCAACTGGTTTGAACGTACTTATTCGAGCGTACCGGCTGGGGCCGGTCGGAATTACAGGAAATCGCCGGCGATCGCGTCGAGCGGCTCGATCAGCTCGGGTCCGTTCCCGACCACCGGAGCGACCTCGTAAAAGTTGAGTGATTCCACGACCTCACGGGATGCGGCCACAGCAGCATCGACGAGCGTCTGGTCGGCGTCCGTAACCGGATCCAGCCACTGATCCCACCACTCCTCAGGCAGGGGAACCGGGGTGCGGTCGTGAATCTGCGTGAGCGGGCCCAGGGCCTCCGTCGTCAAGATTGCGGCTGACAGCACCCACCGCGCGGGATCGTCGTCGGCAGCCGCCGGATTCTTCCACCAGGAGTACAAGCCAGCGAAGGCGAGCGGCAGACCGTCATCCGAGTGGATGAAAAACGGCTTCTTCGTGGTTCCGTCGGTGTGCCACTCGAAGTAACCGGTAGCCGGCACGAGGGCCCGACGGGAACGCACCGACGTTTTAAAGGTCGGTTTCTCGGCGGCGGTCTCGGCCCGCGCATTGAAGGTTGGAAACTTCGAGGTGGGCTCGGTGGCAAAGGACGGAATCAGGGACCAGCGCGCCGATTCCAGCCGGCGCACGGCCGGATCGGTGCGCGCTGACTCGAGCACGATGGGAATCTGCTCCGTGGGCCGAATATTCCAGGACGGCTCCGGCAGGTTCTCCCCCTCATGCTCGACGTCGAACATGGCGGCCAGATCGGGCGCCGTATCGGTAATGATGAATCGACCACACATGTCTCCAGAATACCGCGGCCCGCCCGAGCACGGCGCGGAGTGCACGAGACGACAATCGACTAGCGTCGGTGCAATGGACGATCGATATAGCGAAGACGTACTCTCCCCCGGCTGGCGCGAGGCCGGTCGCATCATTATCCCCATCCAGGAAGCGACCAGGGACCTCGTGGTGGAAGAGATCGCAACCGGGTTCTGCGGCGCAATCATTGGGGTCGAGAAGAAGATCGTCACGCTGGAGGACCGGCACGGCAAGCTGCGCTTGTTTCCGCTCGGCTCCGGGTTTCTCATCGACGGCAAACCGGTCACGCTGATAGCTCCGACCATGGCGGCAGCCCTCGGCCGGGTGCGCACCGCTTCGGGCTCAACCGCGGTTCCGAATGCCCCGGCGCGCGTCGCGCGGGCTAGCCGGATCTTCGTCGAGGGCCGGCACGACGCCGAACTCGTCGAGAAAGTCTGGGGTGCCGACCTGCGTATCGAGGGCGTCATCGTCGAGTACATCGAGGGCGTAGACAACCTGGATGAGATTCTGCGCGAGTTCCGGCCTGGCCCTGAACGCCGGGTCGGCGTGCTCGTTGACCACCTCGTGCCGGGGTCCAAGGAGAGTCGCATTGCCAAGGCCGTGGCGCGCGGCCCGTTTGCGGCGAACGTGCTGGTGGTGGGGCATCCCTTTGTCGACGTCTGGCAGTCGGTGAAACCGGCTCGCGTTGGCCTCGCCGCGTGGCCCGAGATAACGCGGAGCATCGAGTGGAAGCACGGAATCTGCGCGGCGCTCGGCTGGCCACACGAGGAGCAGGCCGATATCGCCCGGGCGTGGCAGCGTATCCTCGGCCAGGTGGGCACTTTTGCCGACCTGGAGCCGCAAATTCTTGGCCGGGTGGAACACCTGATCGACTTTGTGACAGCGCAATGACGGTTTGCTCGTCGTTTTCGGTGATCTCGCAATCGCAGTCATTCCCAGTGGTAGACCCGCAGTTCACCCCTTTTCCACAGCAAATGACACGCTATCCGGTAAAAAATACGCTGAATTCCGAAACCATCCAGACTTGTGGGCTAGTGTTGGATTCGAAGTTGTAGTGCTTGCACGTCTTAAACGCACTGATTGTGATTCATCTGGATCATAGTTAGTGCGCCACATTCCTTTCGGAAGCGGACGACGAATACCGCGACGAACGGTCCCGACAGTCGGGGCCGGTCTAACACTCCTGGAGGAGTTTTACAAATGGCAACAGGTACCGTGAAATGGTTCAACGCTGAAAAGGGCTTCGGCTTTATCGCACCCGACGACGGAAGCGCCGATGTTTTCGCGCACTACTCCGCGATCGCGTCGAATGGCTACAAGTCCCTCGATGAGAACCAGAAGGTCGAGTTCGAGGTAACCCAGGGCCCCAAGGGTCCTCAGGCCGAGAACATCCGCGCCCTCTAAATAGAGCTTGCGAAGAACGCTCCCCGCTTTGGCGGGGGGCGTTCTCGCTTTAACCGTTCCGGTGAATTGCCCTATTTGACCAGGTCCTGCCAGCCATCACCGTCGACGTACTCAAAGATCAGGTTGGTCTCGGTGTGGGCGACGGCCGGATGCTCCGCAAGATGCTCGAGCACAAAGTCGCGCAGGTGCGAGGCATCCGCTGCGGCCACGTGCAGCAGGTAATCGTCGGCACCAGCGGTGTGGAATAGCCCGATCACGCCGGGCCAGTGCGGGGCGGCGTTGCGAAAGTCATCGATCTGCACCCGGGCATGCTTGGCCAGCCGCACCGAGATGAGCGCCTGCAGGCTGGCCCCGAGCGCGGCCAGGTCGATATTGGCCCGATACCCGCGAATGTGGCCCAGCTGCTGCAGCCGACGCAGGCGCAGGGATACGGTGGACTCGGCGACTCCGATTTCGCTCGCGAGCGCCGCTCCCGAAGCTCTAGCGTTGATCGACAGCGCGCGCAGTAGTGCACGGTCGACCCGGTCGAGTTCCGGCTTCTTCGATTCCATCAACAGACTCCCTTATTTCTAGCAAGTTTATGCGATTCGGCTCAGTGATTTGCAAGGGTCTGCAAAGTCACTTGTGTTCAGGGGCAGAACCTGTTTCTGTATGGCTCATGTTGCCACCGCTGTCACATATCGAAACAGTTGCCGTGCACGCCGGAATGGATGGTCTTACCGAGGCTGGTACCCACGTTCCGGGGATTGATTTGTCGACCACGAACCCGCTACGCGGAGTGGAGTCTGGCGGGGATTCATACGAAAATCTCGCCACCGGCGGCACGCCGGGACCCAGCGATTCCGCGGTCTACCAGCGATTGTGGCAGCCGGGCGTCGCCCGGTTTGAGAACGCACTGTCTGCCCTGGAACGGACCGAGGGCACCGTTGCCTTCGCCACCGGAATGGCGGCCCTGACCGCGACCCTGATCGCCACAGTCACGGCCGGCAAGCCACACATTGTGGCGCTGCGTCCCGTGTACGGTGGAACCGATCATGTTCTCGCGAGCGGGCTGCTCGGCACGACGGTCACCTTCACCGACCTGGCCGGCGTTGGTGCGGCCATCCGCTCAAACACCGGCCTGGTAATTCTAGAATCACCGGCTAACCCGACGCTCGAATTGACCGACATCCAGGCGGTGGCGGATGCTGCCGGGACGGTTCCCGTGCTGGTGGACAACACCTTCGCGACGCCCGTGTTGCAGCGCCCGGTCGAGTCGGGCGCCACGCTCGTGCTGCACAGTGCGACCAAGTTTCTCGGCGGGCATGGTGATGCCATGGGCGGCACGGTGTCTGGCGCCGCCGAGTGGATGGTGCGGCTGCGTCAGGTGCGCGCGCTGACCGGCGGCCTGCTGCAGCCGTTCAACGCGTATCTGCTGCATCGCGGGCTGCGCACCCTGCCGATTCGGGTGCGCGCCCAGCAGGCTAGCGCTGGCGAGATCGCTGACTGGCTCAGCGCCCACCCGGCATTGACCCAGGTGCTCTATCCCGGGCTGCCCGGCCAGGACCCGCAGGGACTGATCGGCCGGCAGAGCGCCGGGGCCGGGTCTCTAATCGCGCTCGATCTCGGCTCTTTTACCGCGGCTGTGCGCTTCACCGAGGCTCTGCGACTGATCACCCACGCGGTGTCGCTCGGCGGGGTCGATTCGCTCGTGCAGCATCCGGCCTCGCTCACGCACCGACCTGTGGCGGCTGATGCACGGCCGGGGGCCGGCATCGTGCGGCTGTCGATCGGGCTCGAGCACGTCGACGATCTCATGGACGACATCCTCACCGCGCTGATGGTCGCCCGGGTACCGATAGGAGCGGTCGCGACGGCCTAGCTGCGGCCGAGGCGGCGGCGCAGCAGGTCGATGCGCCTCTGCAGCTGAGTCACGCTGGCCTGAGCGACGGCGGGCCCGCCACAGATCCGACGCATCTCCGCGTGGATCATGCCGTGCGGTTCGTTGGCGAGCTTCGACCACATGCCCACGAGGCTGGACAATAGGGTGCGCTGTTCTTTGAGTGTGCGGTAGAGGGGCGGCGGTTCGAGCGGGGCGATCTCCCCCGTCACCGGGTCCTTGCGCTTGTCGGTCGACCGTTTGGACTGACGGGATTGGCGTTGCCGCAGCAGCTCCGACACCTGTTCCGGTTCGAGCAGGCCCGGGATTCCGATGAAGTCGAATTCCTCATCGGTGCCTGGTTCAGCGAGCTCGCCGAATTCGTCACCGTCGAACATGACCATGTCGAAGGTGGCCTGCGAGTCGAGGGCCTGCCAGGTGAAGTCGTCCAGGCCGAGGTCGTCTGACGCCTTGTCCTCCTTGTTCGCCGCAGCGACCATGGCATCTTCGGGGTTATACATGCCGTCGTCGCCGTCTTCACGGTTGCTGCGGTCGAGGGCGTGGTCGCGTTCCAGTTCGAGCGTGTTGGCCAGGCTGAGCAGCCCGGGAACGTTGGGCAGAAAAATGGATGCTGTTTCACCGCGTCGACGGGCCCGCACGAATCGTCCGATCGCCTGGGCGAAGTACAGCGGTGTGGCCGCGCTGGTCGCGTAGACGCCGACGGCAAGGCGCGGCACGTCGACGCCCTCAGACACCATGCGCACGGCGACCATCCACCGACGGGTGTTCTTGGAGAACTCGTCGATCCGGTCGCTGGCTTCTTTCTCGTCGGAGAGCACAATCGTGACCGGTTCACCGCAGATGTCCTCGAGGATGACGGCGTAGGCGCGTGCGGTGGTCTGGTCGGTCGCAATGACGAGGCCACCGGCATCCGGGATGCCGTGCCGTACCTCGGTCAGGCGGGAATTCGCGGCACGCAGTACCGATGGAATCCAATGCCCGCTGGGCTCAAGCGCGGTGCGCCAGGCTTGGCTGGTGATGTCCTTGGTGTTGCCCTCGCCGAGTTTGGCTTCCATCTCGTCGCCGGCCCGGGTGCGCCATTTCATGTGTCCGGCGTAGACCATGAACATGACCGGGCGCACCACACCGTCGGCGAGGGCCCGGCCGTAGCCATAGGCGTAGTCGCTCTGCGACATGCGGATGCCGTGCTTGTCTGGCAGGTAGCTGACGAACGGGATCGGCGAGGTGTCCGAGCGAAACGGGGTGCCGGTGAGTGAGAGACGACGGGTGGCCGGGCCGAAGGCCTCGCGAATCGCGTCGCCCCAGCTGAGGGCGTCTCCCCCGTGGTGAATTTCATCGAGGATCACCAAGGTACGGCTGGATTCGGTGAGCTGTTTGTGCAGGGCAGCGCGGGCTGCCACTTGGGCGTAGGTGACGACGACGCCGTGATAATGGCTGCCGTAGCTACGGTCGGCGTTCTTGAACATGGGATCGAGACGGATGCCGGCGCGCGCCGCAGCATCCGCCCACTGGTTCTTGAGATGCTCGGTCGGCGCCACAACGGTGATGCGGTCGATCGTGCGGCGAGAGCGCAGTTCAGCGGCCAAGCGCAGGGCGAAAGTGGTCTTTCCGGCTCCCGGTGTGGCTGCGGCGAGGAAATCGCGTGGCTCGTGCACGAAGTAGGCCTCGAGCGCCTCGGCCTGCCAGGCGCGTAGCTTGCCGGCTGTACCCCAGGCCGCGCGTTCTGGGAAAGACGGCGACAGGTGTTCGGCTGCACTCGTTCCCTGTGCTGGGCCGAAAACCGATGGAGTATTCACTTCTCATAAAGCTACCAAAGACCACCGACCTTCGTAACCGACGGCACTGTTTGCACTAATGACACCGGGTTCAGAGAGAATGGTTTGATGACGAAGCAACAGCATCCATGGTCGCGCTACGTCGCGCTCGGCGATTCGTTCACCGAGGGTATCGGTGACCCGGAAGATCAGAGCCCCGGTGGGCACCGGGGCTGGGCTGACCGGGTCGCCGAGGTATTGAGCGAAGGGACCGATGATTTCGCCTATGCCAACCTGGCCGTGCGCGGCAAACTCATCCGACAGATCGCCGACGAACAAATCGAGCCGGCGCTGGCTCTACGCCCGGACCTGATCACGATTTCGGCCGGTGGCAACGACGTCATTCGCCCCGGAACCGATCCGGACTTCATCGCGGCCCGTTGCGATGAGGTGATTTCCGGGCTCCGCCGGGACGGTGCGACGGTCGTGCTGTTCACCGGAGCCGACGTGGGATTCTCTCCCGTGTTTCGCAGCATTCGCGGCAAGGTCGCGATCTACAACGAGAACATCCGGGCGATCGCGACGAAGTACGACTGCATCGTGGCCGACATGTGGTGCTCACCGAAATTCAGGATTCGCGCATGTGGGCGCCCGACCGGCTACACCTCAACGCGCTCGGACACCACACCGTGGCGCGCATGGTGTTGCAGACCCTCAATGTGAAGAACTCGTTGGAGCCGAGCGAGCCGGAGCCGATGCCCGGAACAACCTGGCGGCAGGCCCGCACCGAAGATTTCGCCTGGGCGAGAGAATACCTGATGCCGTGGGTGCTGCGTCGGGTGCGCCACCAGTCCTCCGGTGATCACGTACTGCGCAAGCGCCCCGAAGCCGGCCCGTCCACGCTCCCGCGCGTCTGACCCGTCTTTCTATCCGGGCCCGGACCGTGCCACGGGTGGGCAGCTGGGCGGGTCAGCCGGGCGGGTCAGCCGGCGGCGAGTTCGCCCGGGTGGCCCATGCGCCAGGCCGGGCCGGGATCGGTGACGCTGTCCTGAAGTTCGAGCGGCACCGTCACCGGAGATCCCGTTCCGATCGTGAACGACACCTCGCCGACGTCGTCGCCGGCACGTCCCAGCTGCAAATCGGTCGCCGTCACGGATCCTGAAATAGGTGAGTCTGACCAGACCAAAGCGGATACCGCCCGCGCGGCGACGATATCGCTCACGTCACCCCACTTAGTCGTGTAACTGCCGAACACGGCGCCTTCCTCGGTTAGTACGACGTCCTGGAAACCGGGCTGCACACTCTCGATCAGCGCGCTGATCGCCGAATTGAGTTCGGAATGGGTGTCGCCACCCAGCACCACTCCAACGAGCGTGACCGTGTTGTCGCCGACGATGAAATCAGTGGAAAAGAGCAGGCAGGCGCCCGCGACATCCGTTGTACCGGTCTTGATGCCGTCGACGCCGTCGCGGCCTAGCAGTTTGTTGGTATTGGTGATCGTGCCAATGACCGGTAGCACCGCCGAGGGCAGGGCGACTATTTCGGCTAGGGACGGGTGGCCGACGACGAGCTTTCCGATCTCGACGAGGTCGGCTGGGGTACTTACGCTGGCCGTTGATATTCCGCTCGTGTCCGCGACACTGGTCTGGGTCAGGGCGTTGTCGGCTAGCCAGGTGGTGGCGGCCGCCAAATAATTATCGACGGATCCGTAGGCCCAGACCGCGAGCGAGGCGGCATAGTTATTGGCTGACGGGAGCAGCATCGCCTCAAAGACCTCACGCTGAGTGAGCACCATGCCGGAAACGACGGGGGCCGCCGATCCGTTCTCGGCGATCACATCGTAGTAGATATCCACGTCAGCATCCGTGAAGGTGATATTGGGCCCGGCCTCACCGACGCCGAGCGGCTTCGCGTCGAGAATCACCAGGGCGGTGACCATCTTGGTGATGCTTGCGATCGGTACCGTGTTCTGGTCGCCGCTCGAAGCAAGCACGCCGGGGAGACCGACCGCGCCGATCGCACTGCTACCAAAGGCCGGCCAAGTCAGTGCGGCGACCGGCTGGGTCAACGATGCCGGCTGCACGATCGTGGCAGCGCTCTCTGGAACCGGAGCGAGGTTGGTGGCGCCGACATAGCCGACGCCGCCCAAAACCACGAGCAGAACGCTGGCGACGGCGAGTCTACGCCGTCGGAGGATGATACGCCGGGAGGGAGACATCCGCTCAGCCTAACTTCTTCATCGCGCTCGGCGAGTCGGCGCGCTCACGCGCGCGTACGCAGCGCGTATAGCGCGACCGCGCTCGCGGAGGCGACGTTGAGCGAGTCGACGCCGTGCAACATCGGAATGGTCACGACCGTGTCGGCAGCTTCGAGTGCGTGCCGGCTGAGCCCGTCGCCCTCGGCACCGAGGATGATCGCCAGCCGTTCGGGCATCGCCTCGGCAAACACGTCGAGGGAGATCGCGTTGTCGGTCAGTGCCAGCGCCGTCAGGTGAAAGCCGGCAGCGTGAAGCAGCGGGGTGGCCACCCTCCATTCCGGGAGGCGGGTCCACGGCACCTGCAACACCGTGCCCATGCTCACCCGCACGCTGCGCCGGTAGAGCGGGTCGGCGCAACGCGGGGTGATCAGCACGGCATCGGCGCCGAGCCCGGCTACGGAGCGAAAGATGGCCCCGACGTTGGTGTGGTCGACGATGTCTTCGAGGATCACGATGCGGCGGGCATGGGTGAGAAGCGCCTCGACCGGCTCGAGCACCGGCCGGTGCATCGCGGCGAGGGCACCGCGGTGCAGGTTGTAGCCGGTGAGTTGTTCCAGCACGCTCGCCTCGCCGACATACACCGGTACTTCGGGCCAATCGGCGAGTAAACGCTCGGCGTCGAGCATCCACTGTTCCTGAATGAGCAGGGAACGCGGAAGATGACCGGCCCGGAGAGCACGAGCAATGACCTTGGGCGACTCGGCGATATAGAGGCCGCCGGCCGGTTCCAGCACTCGTCGCAGGGCGACGTCGGTCAAACGCGAATAGTCGGCCAGACCCGGGCTGGACAGGTCGGTAATGCGGGTGATTTGCACGGAAAAGTGCCTTTCCAGAAGGGGTATTGGGCTCAAGCCTGACAGGTGGGTAGTCAAACGGGAAAACAGACGAGTTTAGAATCAAGAGACCAGTATTTTTTGCTGTCCGTCTCTGCCCGAAAGGAACGCCGATGACTGCCGATTCGGTCGTGCCCAGCGACACGGTCCTGGTGGACGCGCTTGAGCCTACCGATGGTCCCGACGCCGCCGCCGCACTCGCCTCAGCGGTGGCCCTCGATTCCGAGCGGGCAGTGGATGCCGTCGCCACGCTCCTGCGCGGCAAGCGTGCCGCAGTGCTCACCGGCGCCGGCCTCAGCACCGATTCGGGGATTCCCGACTATCGCGGGGAAGGCGCGCCGAAGCGCACGCCGATGACTTTTCAGACCTTCGTCGTCGACGAACGATCCCGCAAAAGGTATTGGGCCGGCAGCCACGTGGGCTGGAGCGTGTTTCGACGGGCCGAACCCAACCTCGGACACCGCTCACTCGTACAGCTGGAAAGCGCCGGCGCCATTGCCGGCGTCATCACCCAAAACGTCGACGGACTTCACACCCGAGCGGGATCGCGCCATGTGGTCGAGCTGCACGGGTCCCTCGACCGGGTCATCTGCCTGGCCTGCGGGCAGGCATTCGGCCGGGACAGCATTGCTGCCCGGCTCGAGGCCGCCAACCCGATTCTGCGTGATTCGGACAGCATCCGAATCGCTCCGGATGGCGATGCCGACGTGGGCAACATCGACGACTTCGTGGTGCCGGACTGCACGGTCTGCGGCGGCATGCTCAAGCCCAGGGTGGTCTTTTTCGGCGAACTCGTGCCGACGGAAACGTTTTTGGAGGCATCCGCTTTGATTCAGGCGGCGGACGCGCTGATCGTTGCCGGGTCGTCGCTCGCGGTGAATTCGGGCATCCGTCTGGTCGAACAGGCGCGACGCCGCAAGCTACCGATCATCGTCATAAACCGTGGGGCGACCAAGGGTGACGGACGAGCCCTGCACAAGCTCGAGGCCGGAACCAGTGAAACCCTCGCCGCACTGGCCGACCGGCTGCTGGGCTGATCGGGCTTGTGCGCGGCCCAGGCAATCACCGACCGATGAATCGGGGCAATCATTCGTGACCAGGTTCTCCATTGTGCGTCATGGCCAGACCGACTGGAATCTACATCAGCGAATCCAAGGCAGCACCGACATTCCCCTCAACGCTACCGGGCGCGCCGAGGCCGTCGCCGCCGCTGAGCGTCTGCAGAGCAGGCGGTGGGATGCCATCGTGACCAGCCCGCTGTTGCGCGCCGCGGAATCGGCCAGAATTATTGCCGCGGAGCTCGGGTTGGAGGAACCCGAGGTGGTTCCCGCCCTGACCGAACGTCACCACGGCGCCATCGAAGGCCTCACTTTCGCCGAGCGTCAACACCGTTTTCCCGACGGTGTCCCCGTTCCTGGACTCGAGACCCGCCGCGACGTCATTGACCGGGTGCTCGGGGCATTATCAGCACTTGCCGTCGGGCGTACTGGCCAATCCGTTCTCGTATTGAGTCACGGCGGCATCATCGGAACGCTGCTGCGTCACCTCACGGACGGCGACCGTCCCCGGCACGGCGAGTACATCGCCAATGGGTCCGTGCACGACTTCTCCTGGGCGGACGATCAGCTGCTGCTCACCCACTTCGACGCGGCGACGCGCGAGCCGGGCGACCGAGGCTCGTCTCCGGTGCTCTGACCCCGACCGGATCACCCTACGAGCCGGCCGAGCACAACGCGTCGCGCGGGATCTACGCCAGTGCGCCGAAGTTGGGCGCAACTCCCGTGCACCGCGAAAGTGCTGCGCTTTGATTACGCCGAACGCTCCTCCAGCACCTCGAGCAGCGTGCGTGCCGACTTGGCCCAGGTAAAGCGGGCGGCCTGCTCCACCGACCGAGCGGACCGGGCCGCCCACTCCCCCGGTTCTGCCAGGCTTCGAACTGCCGTGGCAATGCTTTCCGCATTGCGCGGGTCGAAATACAAGGCCGCCGAGCCGCCGATCTCCCGAAAAATGGGAATGTCACTGGCCACGACGGGAATTCCAAGGCTCATCGCTTCGACCAGGGGAATTCCGAAGCCCTCATCGAGCGAGGCGGTCACCAGCGCGGTCGCCGATCGCAACAGCCGGTGGTATTCATCATCGCTGACCCCGTCGTGAAAGACCAAGCGCGCCTGCGGGGCACGTCGCCCCAGTCGGGAACGATCGGCCTGAGACACCCGGCTGAGCAGGTGCAGCTCGTATTCCGGCAGGTCGGCCATGGCCAGAACCAGGGTATCGAGGTTCTTGTACGGCATAAACGAGCCCATATAGACGAGCCGGGTGGTCTCCGGAATGCTGCGATGACGCAACGTCCCCATAACAGGATCGGCAGCGTTGGCCACCACAGTGACCGGTCGCCGGGTGAGCCGGTGCTCTGTGATCAGCGCTCGGGTGGTTTCGGACACGGTAACGACGCCGTCGGCACCGTTGAGCAGCATCCGTTGTGGCCACCAGGAAAGATGGTAAGCCCGCCAGAGCAGCCGGATAAACGCGGGCAGATCATGCGGTGGTGTGCGGTTATGGTAATAAATGAGGTCGTGCACGGTCAGAAACAGCCGATACTTGCGTCTCCACGAGCCCATGGTTTGCATTGGACTGAACACCACATCAGGCTTCAACCGGTTGACCGACAATGCGATCAGCGGTTCAAGTAAACTGGTCGGTGCCCGCACGAGCTGCCACGGCAAGGCCGGCAGCATCGCCAATTGCCGATGGTCGCTGATCAGCATGGTAAGCGGATGCAGCCGGCCGAGTTCGGTCACCAGGCCAGCGGTGTACCGGCTGATGCCGTCGTGCTGATCCAGCCGGATGTACCGGCAGTCGACCACGATTCTCACTCCGGTCGCTCCTCGGCAAGAAATTCACGAATGTAGGTGGCCGCCGGTTTTGGCGTTTCATAGTGGATAAGGTGGCCCACGTTGTCGATGACGCGCAGGGTCGCATTCGGAAACAAGCTCCGCAGCCGAAGTTGCGCCGCGAGCGGCGTGATGTCGTCGCGGTCGGCCGCGATCAGCAACGTCGGCTGCGGAATGCGTGCCGCGAATTCGCTCACGTCATGGCTGACCGAGGCGGTGAACGCCGCCATGACCACCTTCCGGGAGGCGAAGGCACTGAAGTATCGATCGTGCTGATTGTGGATCCAGCGGCGCACCGCCGGGTCCCGCGTTTTCGCCATGCTCACGCTCATGACGCGCACGATAGCTCGGTTCTGCAGCAGTGCGTAGCCCCACCGCTCCGGAAGGGATGCGGCGGCCCAGTAATAGAAGATGGCCAGCCGGGTGAGAATTCCGCGTGGTCCGGACAATGCCGGAGCGGCGATCGGGTTGACCAGAACGACGTCGGCGGCGGCCAGCCCCTCGGCGACAGCCGCGGCGACCACGATCGACCCGAAGGAGTGCCCAAGCACGACCAGACGCCCCGTAGAGGCCAGTTCAGTGAGAAATTCATGCAGCCAGCGGGCGTATCCGGCCAGGGAATGGTCCCCGTCGGGGAGCGGCTCCGACCGGCCGAATCCGGGCAGGTCCGGTGCGATGATGCGCAGGGCGGGAGCTGCGGCATCCGTTTCGACGGCGCTGGAGGATTTACCGGCACCGAGCAACTCGGCCACGACCAGTTGCAATCCGTGGTGATCGCCCCGAAACCCGTGCACCAGCACGAGCGTGGTAGCGGCAGCGGGGTCACCGTATTCCCAGTACCGGGTGGTGCTGCTTCGCCCGTTGGCGCCGCGAACGGATGCCGTGAGCTCGCGCACCGTCAGGTCAGCCAAGACTTTGTCGTAGGGAGAAGAAACGTTCACCGGCCCTAGTTTAGGCGGGAGACTTGCGTGAAGCTGGACCTGCACTGGGTCGGCCGTTCTAGACTCGAACCACGACGCGGATCGAGATAGAGCCCTTTGCCGGGACGGAAGGACAACCGTGAGTTTCACCGCCCCCATTCAGTTACCCGGTTTGGCACTCGATCCGCTGTGGTATCGCCGCGCCGTCTTCTACGAGGTGATGGTTCGCTCCTTCGTAGACAGCAACGCCGATGGATCCGGTGATCTCGCCGGGCTGGTATCGAAGCTCGACTACCTGCAGTGGCTCGGAATCGACGCCCTGTGGATTCCGCCGTTCTTCAACTCTCCGCTGAAAGACGGCGGCTACGACGTGGCCGACTACCGCACAATTTTGCCGGAATTCGGTACCCTCGAGGAATTCAAGGATCTCGTCACCAAGGCGCACGAACGTAACATGCGCATCGTGATCGACTTTCCGCTCAACCACACCTCGGACCAGCACGAATGGTTTCAGCAATCCCGCGAAGACCCGGACGGACCCTACGGTGACTTTTATGTCTGGAGCGACACTGACGAGCGCTACCCCAACATTCGCATCATCTTCACCGACACTGAGGAATCGAACTGGGCCTTCGACCCGGTGCGTCGCCAGTTCTTCTTTCACCGGTTCTTCTCGCACCAGCCCGACCTGAACTTCGAGCTCCCGGCCGTGCAGGAGGCGATCTTCGACGTCATTCGTTTCTGGCTCGACCTTGGCGTAGACGGCTTTCGGCTCGACGCGATCCCCTACCTGTTCGAGTCTGAAGAGGGCAACGGCGAGGGCGAGCCACCGACGCACGAGTTCGTCAAGCGCCTGCGGGCCATGGTCGACCGCGATTACCCGGGGCGGGTCATGATCGCCGAGGCCAACCAGTGGCCCCGAGAGGTCGCCGCCTTCTTCGGCACCGAGGAAGAACCGGAGTGCCACATGGCCTTCGACTTTCCGGTGATGCCACGCATCTTCTACTCGTTGCGTTCCCAGCAGGCCAATGAGCTGGTGCGGGTGCTCTCCGAAACGACCGACATTCCCGAGGGGGCGGGCTGGGGCGTATTCCTGCGCAACCACGACGAGCTCACCCTCGAGATGGTCAGCGAGGAATATCGGCAGGCTATGTATGGCTGGTACGCCTACGACCCGCGGATGCGCGCCAATATCGGCATCCGCAGACGGCTCGCTCCGCTGCTTGACAATTCGAGGGCCGAGCTGGAACTGGCCTATGCCCTGCTGTTTGCCCTTCCCGGCAGTCCGTTTCTTTACTACGGCGATGAGATCGGCATGGGCGACAATATTTGGCTGCCCGACCGGGACAGCTCACGCACACCGATGCAGTGGACCCCCGACCGTAATGCCGGTTTTTCGGATGCCGATCCGGGCAAGCTATTTCTGCCCATTGTGCAATCCCTCGTCTACAACTTCACCCAAACCAACGTGGAGTCACACCTGGCCCAATCGGGTTCGTTGCTGCACTGGATTCGCAATGTGATTCACGTGCGAAAAGCCCACCAAACCTTCGGCCTCGGCACCATCCGCGTGCTTAAAACCAACCATGAATCGGTATTGGTGTTCACGCGCAGCTACGCCGGTTCCGGTTCAATGTTCGGCGACCAGCCCGAAACCGTGATGTGTGTGTTCAGTTTCTCGCACAACCCGGTCGCATTTACGATCGACGACGTCGACATGGCCGGAACGCGGTTGTACGACCTGTTCGGTGGATCCGTCTTTCCGAGCTTCAATGAGGAGGGCTTACTCACGCTCACCCTGGGGGCGCAGAGCTTCTACTGGCTGCATTGCGGTTGACAGATCACGGCAAAAGAGCGGATGCTGCGAGCTGGTCAATTGCCCATCCGCTGTCCTTGTTGCCGCATCCGAGAGTACGTATCCTTAAAACTAGCAAGCTATCGCCCTAGGTCTGGAGGCCGGTCGATCGTGCCTGAATGGTTCAGCTCAGAAGGTGGCGTCGAAGACGTGCCCCTGTGCGCCACCTTTGTCGATGCGTTGCCCGTAACCGGTGCCGCGGTTTCGGTGTTTGGCGGGGCTGTTCCCGAAACGGTCGTCTGCGCCACCGATGGGCTGGCCGCTCGCCTCGACGAGCTCCAGTTCGATTTGGGCGAAGGTCCCCGATGGGAAGCGGCGCGCACGCGCAGTCCCGTGCTCGAACCTCGGGTGCGCGAGGGAGCGCATCCGCTTTGGCCGGTCTTTTTCTCGGCACTCTTGGATACCGAGGTGGAGGCGCTCTATGTCTTTCCGCTTATCCTCGGCGCGCTCGATGTGGGCATCGTGGAGCTCTACAGCACCACCTCTGGAGCGCTCGATCTAACCGACCGGGCGAAGGCACTCGTCCTGGCCGATCAAACGGCCTGGAACCTGTTAGATCGGCTGCTTCGAGATAAGGAAGCCACAGCTTCAGCGACGATCACTGAGGCTTCTCCCCTGTCGAGACGAGAAATTCACCAGGCTACCGGCATGGTAATAGTACAGATGAATGTCACGCCAACGGATGCGCTGCTCCTCCTCCGCGGACACGCGTTTGCGCACGGTAAGACCGTTCGCAGCATCGCCGGTGATGTCATTGCCAGGCGGCTGCAATTCACTCCGGATACTGAGCAATAAGCTGGAAAGGTCATAGAATCAACCCATGGTCAGTCAGACTCGTGCCTCGATGGTGAGCGCCGCCTTCGTGAAGTTGACGGACACTCTGGTGGGCGCATATGACGTTCTCGACGTACTGCACACCCTCGTCGAGGAATGTGTTGAGTTGCTCGACGCCTCCGCTGCCGGCCTCTTGCTGGCGGATCCGAGTGGCGAGCTGCAGGTCGTCGCCTCGACGAGCGAGGAAAGTTATCTCGTCGAAGTTTTGCAACAGCAGGCCGGAGCCGGGCCATGTGTCGATTGTTACCTCACCGGCAAGGTCGTCACCATGGGCGACATCGCCGCTTCCGGCGATACCTACCCCGAATTCAAAGCCGCCGCGCTGTCCCAGGGCTTCCGCTCGGTGCATGCCATTCCTATGCGAGTGCGTGACCGGGCAATCGGCGCTCTCAATCTGTTCCGTATCGAAACCGGCGATGTCACACCCGAAGATGCCGCCATCGGCCAGGCCATGGCTGACGTGGCGACGATCAGTATTTTGCAGGAACGCACCGTACGCGAAGACGCCATCGTCAACGAACAGCTACAACGTGCCCTCAACAGCCGCATTGTGATTGAACAGGCCAAGGGGGTCATCGCTCAGCTCAGCACCGTCGATATGGACGAAGCCTTCAAGAGGTTACGAGCTGATGCCCGCGCACGCAATCAAACCATGCGCGAGAGCGCCGAAAACGTCATCAACCGTCGCATTCGCCTCTGATCAATTTCACGCCACGATTCAGGTCAGCGACGAGTCTTGGAGCAAAGAAGATCAGCCCGAGCCATGAGTTGAAATGCAAGCCCGTGATGACAGCCGGTTCTTGTTGCTCGGGCCACGATTTGGAAACGCCGATACTTCGTCTTGGCAGCTCCGGAGTTCTTCATTTGCCCGGGCTTAATGATGCCGGAAGGACGAGCACGGAATTGCACTGTCACCATTCCAATGTCCAACCCCTGGTGGGATGCTCGTTACTTGTACATCTCATGCCAGGATTGGACGGTTGAGTTATGTCGACCACAATCCCCGTCACGGTCTCTGAGGCACGTGAACAACTCGCATCAATCATCGACCAGGTTCGTTCTGAGCACGAGCGTGTTTTCCTTTCGCACCGAGGTCGTCGAGTGGCGGCCGTCGTCGACGCCGATGACCTGGAGCGCCTCATCGAATTGGCCGAAGACATGGCCGACATTCGTGCCGCGGAGGAGTCCCGTGAGGAGATGCGCCACACGCAAATTGAACCGACTCCGTGGGACCAGGTAAAGGAAGACCTCGGCCTCGCATGACTTACTCCGTCCGGATCGCACCGGGCGCACAGCGGCAGCTGCATAAATGTGATCCGCCGGTTCGCCGGAGGATCCAAGCAGTGATCGATCTTCTGGCCCAGGATCCACGTCCGCCTAAAGCAATTCAACTCGTCGATGGCTCCGGTGAGTGGCGGGTGCGCACCGGCGACTACCGCATCAGCTACGAAATTCACGACGCGCAATTGGTAGTGCTGGTCCTCCGGCTCGGACATCGTCGCGACATTTACGAATCCTGATAGGAGAACCCTGTGCGGGACAAGAACCCGCGGAGACTAAGCGGATTTGTCCGCCTGATCGAGGAACAAATCGATGATGTGCCGGCATGCTGCTGGCCATTCAACCCACGGATAGTGTCCGCACGATTCGATCGTCGCGGAGGCTCCCGAAGGGGGTCTGAGTAGTAATGGATCGAAAACGTCCGCTAAGGGTTCGGTCGTTCAGTCCTGGCTGTTCGGATCGCGCAGCGGGCGGAGTTGATTGGGCGGTAGCTCGGGCATGCTGAATTGGTATCGGCCGAGGAAGTTGATGTGTTCGTGGCCGGGTGAGCTGCTGTTGTTGAGTCAGGCGCGGGTCGGCGACGCGCTGATCACCGCGCGCACTCTCCCGCCCGGCGTCGGTCCGGGCCGCATCGCGCTCGACGGTCACTGTCACTGTCACGGTCACTGTCACGGTCACGGTCACGGTCACGGTCACGGTCACTGTCACGGTCACGGTCACGGTCACGGTCACGGTTGCGGTTGCGACAATACTTCGTCGGGTGATGGCCTCAACCCGGGTGTATCCGCCGCCGATGAAGACGAAGGTTAGTGTCTTCGTTCGTTCGACCGGGTCATCGGCCGAGGCGGCACGGGCAATGCTGTCCAGTATCCGGTTGCGAAGGTACAGCGTCTCCTCGATCGTCTTGAAATCGACCGCGTTCTCCTCTAGGCCCGGTGTGGGAAAGGTGCGCGTAATTGCACCCAATGCGACGACCACATGTTCGTCATGCATGACGCGGATCTCCCCGTCGAGGGAAATTAAGGCTGTTGTTTTCGAGCCGCAGTCCAGCTTGTGTAAACGGTTGCAGTCCAGAAAACGGTCGTAATGCAGGCTCGACCTTACGCCGCGCGCAGCGCAGTTGTACGGTCACATTGCGCGGTTCAACTTCACCACTTGCCATTTCTGGAAGTAGCGCCATGTACGCATTGGGCGCAACCAGGGTGATCGTTATTGGTATCGAGAACAGGTGTTTCCGCAACCCTCCCGCGGTGTAGGGGCCGACGTAACCGCCACCGAGAATGAGCACATGCAGCCTCGAGGCTGCATGACCCCATTAGACATCCGGTACATGCTACCGACAAGTGATCCCGGCAATGTGCTTCCGCTTGTTGACGGCAGCTGATGGAGGGGGGCAGCATGAAAGGGTGCCTATCTTGTCGTGGAAACCGGCGAGTGGAATACCGATGAGTAGAAACAGGGGATTTCAGATGCCGAAAGTTGCGATCAATGGGTTGGGTCGAATCGGGCGGGCGGCATTGAAAATTGTGCTCGAGTCGGAGGATTTGGAACTTGTTGCGGTCAACGATGTGGCATCAATTGAGAATCTTGCCTACCTGCTGCGATACGACACGGTCTACGCCCGGTACCACCGTCAGATTGTTGTGGAGGCTGATGCGCTGGTCATCGACGGCCACCGGGTGGTGGTCCTTGCCGAACGAGACCCAGCGGCGCTGCCATGGCAGGAACTCGCAGTCGACCTAGTGTTTGAATGTACTGGTGCTTTCACCCAGGCGGATGACCTGGCCAAACATATTCAGGCGGGCGCGTCGTTCGTCATCTTGTCTGCCCCGACGAAGTCCGACTCCGTCCCGACGGTGGTGCACGGGGTGAACCGGCCGGACGGGCATCCGCAGATCATCTCGTGCGCTAGTTGCACGACGAACTGCATCACACCGGTCATCGAGATCGCGACAAGGCGGCTGGGGATGGAGCGTGCGATCATGACCACAATTCATGCTCACACCGCGACCCAGCGCTTGGTCGACTCGCCGAACAACAATTTCCGACGTGGCCGCGCAGGTGGCGCGAACTTGGTACCCGCGCCGACTGGTGCTGCGCAGGCGACAATCCGGGCATTGCCGGAGCTGACCGGGCTCTTTGACGGGATTGCGATCCGCGCTCCGATCGAGGTTGGTTCCATTGCCGACATTGTCATTGTCACCTCCCGCCCGACCAGCGCAGAGGAGATCAACGCCGTGTTCACCGAGGAGGCGAAAACGCCCAGGTACCAGGGTATCCTGGGCGTTTCGGCGGACCCGATGGTCTCCTCCGACATCATCGGTGATTCACGCGCGTCCGTGGTGAACCTCGACCTGACGCAGGTGGTGGACGGCACCCTGATCAAGATCATGGCCTGGTACGACAACGAATGGGGCTTCACCCACCAAATGATCCGCGAAGCTAGGGCCACCCTCGGGCTATCGCTTAGTGGGGAAACATCTCTGTGACGAGAAATACAGTGAGGTTTCAACGTCACCTTCCACAGGTAGGGAATGTAGCCCGATCCGCGATATTGGCATTTTAGGGCAGAGAGTTTGGCTCAATTACATCCGACGTAGCCCGCTTATCTTTGGCGAGTTCGAATGGATGATGCGTATTCAAGTCAGCTGATCCGCACCGTGACGATGAATTACACCACACGGCGAGACATGACCGATCGGGCAGATCAGCCCAGACACTACGAGAGAAGCCACACTCAACGTGCTCGCGGGGACTGTCTCTTAAACGGTGTTTCCGGCCTGACGCGCTGAACGTGGGTCTGGCGGGAAAGATGCCGTGATGACGACACTTGATGCTGTGACGAAGAAAATGAAATCTGAGCCCAGCCGTGAGGCGGTGGCCGCGAAGGAATGGGTGTGCCTGGCTCAGGAGCAGGGCCTGGCCCTGGACGGGCCGAATGGGCTGCTGGGCCAGTTCACGAAAACATTTCTCGAGACCGCGCTGAACGAGGAAATGACCGATCACCTCGGCTACAAGGACGTCGTCGAACTCGACGGCGGTATGGACGCATGGGTTACATCCGGACGCATGCTGCTGTCGGAACCACCGGCCTGAGTCGTGTTGATTAATCCCCAATCCACAGGTTTGCCTAGGGTGATCGGCGTCCTTATCTCTGAGGAATCCGGAGCGGCTGTGCTATCGCTGAATTGCGTCTTTGACCGAGGAGCCCACAGCTGTGGAGTGAACTGCGGTTGGGGCGTCATGAAGGCATTTGATAACTTCGACCAGGACGTAAAGGTGCAATAGTGTGTGTCAGGGAGGCTGGTGGTCATGCCGACAATGTCTGCTCTTGAAGGTGCATTCTGCCGCAGTGCACCATGGCGTCTTGCGGCGCGTCGAGTCGTCCGGTGGGCGATACAGGGTGTTTCGCTTACCGGTGACGTTCTTGAGATCGGAGGGGGTAATGGCGCGACGGCCGCCGAGTTGGCGCGGGCAAATGCGTCGTTGCGCCTGACGATGATCGACTACGACCCCGTGATGGTTGGCGCCGCACGGAAACGTCTTGCAGAGTATCCGCACGTGGCTGCGCGCCAAGCCGACGTCACACAGCTTCCCCTCGATGACGAAACTTTTGATTTCGTTGTAAGTTTCCTGATGCTGCACCACGTTGTCGACTGGGAGAAGGCAATCGCAGAGGTCGCGCGCGTGCTCCGGCCCGGCGGTATTTTCACCGGTTATGACCTCACTGCCTCCCGAGCAGCTTCGTGGCTGCACCTCGCCGATCGCTCCCCGCATCGCCTCATCGAACGCGGGGCCTTCGAACCTGTCCTCGGACAAGTCAGACTCGATGCTGTCGGGCTGAGGTACTCCTTCGGCGGTCGAGTGCTGCGATTCACTGCACGCAAGCCTGCGTTGTCTACCTGAAATGGGCGGAGGCGTCGCAGGCAGGTCCAGGCAGGTCTCATCGACCGCGACCAGACGTCGACCCGTCAACCAGCACTGCGGCGCGTCCTTGACAGCTATTGACTGGGCGACCCGTGTCGGTAGACATGAGAAGCTACGCATAGGCGGCCACAAAATTGCTCTCTGACGGCCAGTAGAACTGCCCGTTGCACCGGACGTCACGCGAATCTGTCGTGATCGTGTCCAGAATCGGTCCGGCTCCGTGCATGGACTCGAGGAGCGCGTTTGCGACTCCGGCTGGTCGACCGGCCGATCTAACGGCGGCCAGGAAGTAGTCGCAGATTGCTCTTGGCGAGTTTAACTGCCTCGCCCGTTCCTCCCTTCATGACCACCTTCGATACAGCCAGCGCGAAACCGCGAACCATCTCTCCGGTGATCGTTGGCGGAAGCGAGAGCGCCATTGGATCGGTGACCAGGTCGACGAGTGCCGGCCCGTCATGCGCGAGAGCGGCTTCGAGGACGGAACGGATGTCGGTGGGTTTCTCTACGCGTTGGCCGAAGATCCCGAGAGCGTTGGCCACGGCCGCGTAGTCGACGGAGGGCATATCGACGCCGAAATCAGGGAAACCGTCGACGAGCATCTCGACTTTGACCATGCCGAGAGTGGAGTTGTTGAAGACGATGATCTTCACTGGCAGCGCGTTGGCGGCAACGGTGATCAGTTCGCCCATCTGCATTGACAGTCCTCCGTCGCCGCACATGGCGATCACCTGCCGGCCGGGGTAGCTGAACTGGGCGCCGATGGCCTGGGGTAAGGCGTTAGCCATCGACCCATGCAGGAAGGAGCCGATCAGCCGCCGTGAGCCGTTCGGGTTGATGTAGCGGGCCTGCCAGACGTTGCACATGCCGGTGTCTGCGGCAAAAATGGCGTCTTCCGCCGCGAGGTCATCGAGCAGGGAAGCTGCGAATTCCGGATGGATCGGTATCTTCGTGTCCACGTTCTTCGCATAGGCGTCGATCACGCTGTTCAGTAGCCGATCGTGGCGCTTCAGGGTCTTGTCGAGGAATCGCCGATCGTTGCGCGGCGCGACAAGAGGAGTCACGGCCGCGATGGTGGATGCCACGTCGCCGTGCACTGGGAAGTGCACGTTTGCGCGACGGCCCAGGTGTTCGGCTCTCGCGTCCACCTGGGCGATCCGTTCAGCTGTACCGTCCGGCAGGAACTGGTCGTAGGGGAAGTCCGTGCCGAGGAGAATGAGGAGGTCGGCGTCGTGGATGCCGGCGTGCGCGGCACCGTAGCCAAGCATGCCGGTCATGCCCACGTCGAAGGGGTTGCCGTACTGGATCCATTCCTTGCCGCGTAGGGTATGCCCGACGGGAGCGGCCAGCAGGTCAGCGAACGCCACGACCTCATCGTGGACGCCGGCCACCCCAGCTCCGGCGAAGATCGCTATCCGCTCTGACTCGTTGATGGCATCAGCGAGAGCCACCACGTCGGTGTCGGCAGGTACCAGCGCGGGCCGACCCGGACGAGCCAGGTCTGGCGCTACGCCGACGGCACTTTGTTCGGCGATGTCGCCCGGGAGACTGATCACCGCGACACCCCCGAGGCTGATCGCATGCCGAAGCGCGGAGTTGACCACCCGCGGAGCTTGCGCCGCGGTGGAGATCAGTTCGCGGTAATTAGAACAGCCAACGAAGAGGCGGTCGGGGTGGGTCTCCTGGAAGTATTCGCTGCCGATCTCGAAACTGGGGATATGGCTGGCTATCGCTAGAACCGGGGCGCCACTGCGGTGGGCGTCATAGAGACCGTTGATCAGGTGCAGATTGCCCGGCCCACAGCTTCCGGCGCAGACAGCGATCTCTCCGGTGAGTTGCGCCTCCGCACCAGCCGCGAAAGCGGCGGCCTCCTCGTTGCGCACGTGCACCCAGTCGATGCCGCCCTTGGCCGACCCGCCGGTTCGCCGCACCGCATCCACGATCGGGTTCAGGCTGTCGCCGACGATCCCGTAGATGCGGCGCACTCCGGCCTGCAGGAGTTGGCCAACGAGTTGATCTGCGACGGTGCATGTCATGAATTCATTCAACGCGCCGTTGCTTCAAAAGGATAGCCGAGAAGGCGTTTTCCTGTTTTTTCTCGGACGGCGCTCATATGCGGTTGTGCGAGAAGCATCGTCCCCCTGGGAAGGATTCAATAAGCCTAGAACTGTGCGCGTCGCCGTCAACGCATACGGTGTCATAGGAAAGCACGTCGCAGATGCTGTGCGTATGCAATCCAATATCGAACTCGTCATGATCAGTGACGTCGTGTCCGACTATCGAATCAAGACCGCGGTGACGCTCGGCATCCCGTCTACGCCTCGGTGGAGGAGAAATCCTCGAAGATGGCAGCGGCCGGAGTGCGTCGCTTGAGGAATACACAGCCTGCTCCATGGTGTGGACGTCATCGTGGACTGCAACCCAGTGGTAGTCGGCGCGGCGAACCTCGACCACTACCGGGAAGGCGGGGTCAAAGTCGTCTTCCAAGGGGCGAGAAGCACCCGTTCACCGGGCATTCCATCGTGGCGCACGCCAATTACGAGTCGGCGTTGGATCGGGACGCCACTCGGTTCGCTTCCTGCACCACCACCGCGCGCTCGCTGTCCGCGGTGCGGGACTCAAACCTGCTCAAGAAGGCTCGGGGCGTGCTCATCCAGCGGGCCACTGGCCCGTGGGAGTCCGATCACTCGAGCATCATGAACACGATGGTGCCCGAAGGAAGTGAACGGCCGCGAATCAGGGTTTGGCGAGGTCTCGGTAGATTGTGGGCCGGGTGACGCCGAATTCTTCGGCGATGTGCGCGACGGTGTGAGCCCGTTTGCCGGTGGCGTCTTTCTCTTCATACATCTCACGGGCTAGCCTGACCTGGCGGGGTCCGAGTTTGGGTTTTTGTCCGCCGGTCCGTCCTCGGGCGCGGGCCGCGGCGAGTCCGTCGCGGGTCCGTTCGGACATCAGGGCATGTTCGAATTCGGCAATGGAGCCGAGGATCTGGAAGAACATCCGCCCGGTGATGGTGGACGTGTCGATGCCCTGGTCCAAGACCACCAGATCAACCCCGCGCTCTTGGAGGATGGTGTTGGATCACTCGATGAGGTTGTCCAGCGACCGGCCGAGCTGGTCGAGTTTGGTCACAACGATTTGATCGCCGGCCCGGTTGGCGGAGAGTAGGGCCTTGTCGAGTGCGGGCAGGCGGGAGAGTGTTCCCGAGGCTGTGTCGAGGAAGACCTGTTTGCAGCCGACCTCGGTTAGGGCGTCGTGTTGGGCTTCGGGGTGCTGGTCCCGGGTAGAGACCCGGCCATATCCAATTCGCATGCCGGCAACATATTACCAACCCGGTAGCGCGTTATAGAGGCGCGTACACGGCAAGCATTACACAAACCGCCCCATGTTTTCGCGACGTACTGATCCTGTCCCGAAGTGTCTTGCGAACGATCGTTACCGAACGCCACACCCCACACGCGTTAGCGTCGGATATTCGACTAATTCACAAGCCACCCCAGCCTCGCCGTAGGCAAGAGCCATGACTGAACGCAATCCGTCGGGGTCAGCAGTTTCTGAATGGACGTAGAAGGAAGATTTCGGGCCGTGCGTCAAGAACCCGACGCTTGAGTCGGCCGATGGGGCACGCGAAAAAGGTATCGTCCTGTGCAACATGCTCGGGCCCTGCGTCTGCCAAGGATGCAATCACCGGAAGTAGCGTCCCGCGGCTGGACACGCGGGCTTTGATTTCGATATTCCTTGGCATGACCCCACTAAACCATGGCGTGACCATCGGGTGGTGAGCCGCGACTCTCCGTGAGGGGAACTCTTCGCGGGACGGTCTGCGTCTGATTCTGGCAGGGCGGATTTTAGCCGCCATGCAACACCAAACCAGGGTGGGACTCAATCAGATTGACATTCTCAACCCTGCCAGGACGATGTGGCACTTCAGAAGAGCTCTGCCATGTCAGGTGTCTATGCCGAGAACTAAGGATCCTATGGCTTACTACCATCAGCGCCGTCCGAAGTCCTGAACGGGAGGTCACCCAAGACAGGTTTCAGGCATTCAAGTCAGTCAGTGCTCCCATGGAACCCCGCGCGAGCCAAGCGACATCCGAATGCAGGGCAATGAATTCAGCGCCTACGTCCCGGTACCACCGGGCATCCTCGACGCTCACGGCAAATGCTCCGACGGACTTATTCTCCGCGTGAGCCGCTGCAATGATCCGAGCAATGGCCTCCCGCACCGCTGGGTGGGTCGGTTGGCCGAGTCGGCCCATGCTGGCCGAGAGGTCTGCGGTGCCGATGAAAAGGCAGTCGACACCTTCAACTGCAGCAATTTCCTCTACATTGCCCAGTGCTTCGGCCGACTCGATTTGGACAATGGTGCACGCTTGGGCGTTGGCCCCATTTACGTATTCCGGATCTAGCCCGAATCTTCCGCCGCGCACCAGTCCGGCGACCCCTCGAATACCGTCGTTTCCTCCGTCGGGGAAGCGCATCGCCCGAACCGCGAGCTCGGCGTGCACTGCGGTATTGACGTTCGGGACAATGATGCTTTGGCAGCCGATGTCCATGGCGCGCTTGACTAGCACCGGGTTGAGTTCGGCAATGCGGATCAGAGCCTCGGCCCGCGCCCCGGCCTCGCGTGCAGCCCCTAGCGCACGTAACTGTTCGGTGGCGCTGGCCGGATCATTGGGGGCGTGCTCTAGGTCAATGACCAGCCAGTCAAAACCAGAATGAGCCATGACCTCTGCCACGGCTGGGGAACCCAGTGTGAGCCAGGCGCCGGTGGTGGGGGTTCGGCTCGTCAAAGACTGCTTGATTGTGTTTGTACGCACTAGTGGGCTCCTCGAAAACTTGGTTGTGTTGGCGGCTAGCTGGTGATGCGTTCATGAAGCTGGCCGAGCAATTTCTCCGTGAACGATTGCTGTTTGGATTCGGCCAGGCAAAGCAGCGTCTCGGTGCGTTGGAGGGTAGGGATCTGCCAGATGGCCTCGAGTAAGATCTCGGTCAAGTGCTTATGATTCCGTACTCGGATCCTGACCAGGAGATCATAGGCGCCAGAAACCACGTTGATGTCCTCAACCTCTGCAAGCTTGGTGAGGGAATTCATCAGTAGCCCGATGTCGGTGCCGGCGACGGCAACAACCGGCAGATAGACGACCGTTGGGTAGCCTAAGCGTGCCCAGTCGACCTGGACGGTGTATTGCTGGAGAATACCGACCCTCTCCAGGCGGGCTATGCGTTCCCCCACGGCCGGCGCTGACATGTTAACATGGCGGGCCAGCGTGCGCTGGGATTGGCGAGCATCAGTGGCAAGCAGCTGCAATAGTGCAATGTCCACGGCATCATAGTTCTCCTCGTCGGGAACCGGGCGAATAGCCTGCCGGAGACTCCCTAGTGGCGCCCGCCCCTTCGCCGTGGCGTCCTGATGCTGCTCAGCCATTTCCGTTGTCGCGTCCATGCTTACATTCCTTCGTTTCATGGCCTCAACGAGGTTCCATACATGACCTTACATTTGAAAGGTAATCAATTTCAATACTTTTCGAAAATTAGGTTTATTTGCTTTTCTATTGACATTTGATCATCACGTGATTCACAGTTAAGCACAATATTTCGATCGGGCTTCGCAATGTCCGTCAAACCATAACTGCGGCGACCATTCCAGACCGCGGGCGAAAGGAAGCTAACGCTATGTCTTTCCCGGTAGCTCTTACCAGCTGGGACCTCAGGGCTCGCACCCAGGTCCAGCAGCTCCGTTCCTCGGCAATCCGCGAGGTCGCCAACGCCGCCATCGGCACCGCGGGCGTATTGCCCTTCTGGTTCGGCGAACCCGACGAGCCCACGCCGCAGGACATCCGCGACGTCGCCACTCGTGAGATCAATGCCGGAAACGTCTTCTACGTCCAGACTCTAGGAACCCCTGCTTTACGCGAATCACTGGCTGCTTACATCACCCGCCTGCACGGCCGTGGCTCAGTCGACCAAATCGCCGTCACCAGCTCCGGAACGTCAGCTTTGATGACGGCGGTCCAGGCTGTCGTCGGTTACGGCGACCACGTGGTTGCCGTAACACCATTGTGGCCAAACTTGGTGGAAATTCCCAAGGTGCTCGGCGCACGGGTAGAAACAGTCTCGCTGGATTTCAAAGCCACAGGCTGGAACCTAGATGTCCAGAAGTTGATTGACAAGCTCACCCCCGATACCCGGGCCTTGATGCTGAACTCCCCGAACAATCCCACCGGTTGGGTTATCGATGTGGAAGACCAGCGCACCATCTTGGAGCACTGCCGTCGAAATGGCATTTGGATCATCTCCGATGATGTGTATGAGCGCTACTACTTCGAGGGCGTCAGTGCCCCCACCTTCTTAGACATTGCCGATGAGGCAGACCGAGTCATCAGCTGCAACTCATTCTCCAAGACCTGGCTCATGACTGGCTGGCGCATCGGCTGGATCGTGGCACCGAAGCAGACCCTGCCCGAAATTGGAAAGCTCCTTGAATTCTCAACTACCTGCACCCCTGGATTTATCCAGGCGGCCGCCGAACATGCCCTCAACTATGGCGAACCAGTCATCGAGCGCACCCTCGCGAGACTAAAGACCGCCCGCGACCACCTGCAGACCCAGCTTTTAACCATCCCCGGCATCGAGTTGGCGGCCGCCGCACCGGGGGCCATGTACAGCTTCTTCAAAGTCTCCGGCGTCACTGATTCGCTGGCATTCTGCCGCGACCTGATCTCCGAAACCGGCCTCGGGCTCGCCCCTGGTATCGCGTTCGGCCCCGAGGGCGAGGGCTATCTTCGCTGGTGCTTCGCCAGCGAACTGCCCCGCATCGACGACGGCGTGGCCCGACTACGCAGCTACATGGAACGGGGCCGCCAATGAGTTCCGTCCGCGCCCCGCGCGGCCTCAACTGGCTCTCCACACTCATCGGTTTCGACACCACCAGGCGATGCTCAAACGTAGCCTTGATCAACGACGTCGATGCCAACCTGCGTTCCCTGGGAATTGAACCCCTGGTGGTCCCCTCCAGCGACAAGAGCAAGGCCAACCCCTTTGCCACGCCTTCGGCCGCGGACGGATCTACCCACGGTGGAGTGATGCTCTCGGGCCACACCGACGTGGTGCCCGTGGACGGACAAGACTGGCACTCCGCCCCTTTCACCGCGGAGGTCCGTGATAGGAGGCTCTACAGCCGCGGCTCGCATCAAATTGGTTTGTCTCCCATGTCGTGATCCGGCCCTGAAGCGTTTCACCATCGTTCGTTCAGCAATAAATTTGTTCAGCGTCAATTGGAAAGGAAAATCTGTGCCTCAATCATTTGACCGCGATTCCAAGAATGACCCGAGAGGACTTCTTCGGTATTATATCGGCGCAGCAGGGGCTTTTATCGGACCACTTATCCTTGCCGCAGCAAGTATCACTTTCTTTGTGGTATTCCAGGTTTTCGACCTTACTGGTCTGGCTGTGGCAGGCTTCATCGGACTGTTTGCCAGTTCGTGGCTTGCTCGCAATCAACAGCATTTTTGGGACGCAGCCATCGCCGGAATTGCATCTCGTACATCTGCGACGTTGTTGCTGCTGATGCTTCTGGTGGGGATGCTTGGTCAGATGTTCAAAGCAACCGGCGTTTCACAAGGTTTTATTTGGTTAGCCGAAATTGGACACGTCAATGGTGGCGTTTTCGTGATGCTCACGTTCCTGATTACATGCGCAATCGCGATGGCCACGGGCTCGTCCTTAGGGACAATGTTCACGATGTTTCCCATTATGTATGCTTCAGGAGTGGCAATCGGTGCAGATGCTGTCCTGCTCGCGGGGGCCATCCTTTCAGGGGCCATTTTTGGCGACAACCTGGCACCGATTTCTGACACTACGGTTATTTCTGCAACGACGCAAAAATATCGCCGCCGGGCAGGAAATGCAGAGATCGGTGGAGTGGTAAAGGCGCGAACACGCTACGCGCTACCAGCAGCGGGGATCAGCGCAATTATGTTCTTGGCTTTCGGTCTGATGACGCAGGGGAATACCGCTAGCACATCCGACAAGAGCATGGGTGACCCCCTCGGTCTAGTCATGCTTATTCCCGTTGCTGTGCTTATCGCCATTGCATTTTGGAAGCGGGATCTCTACCTTGCTGTCGGTGTAGGTATGGCCTTGGGCACTGCCTTGAGCCTTGCCACAGGCCTTGTCGATATCAATGGTGTGCTGGGCGCGGTAGATGGTGTCCCCACCGGTTATCTCGTGGATGGCTTGTCTGGTATGTTGCCACTCATTGGCCTGCTGGTTGCTGTGTTCGGGATGATTGGAATCATCGAAGCATCAGGGATTTTTGACAAGATCATTTCCGCGGCCGCCGGATCACGTTTCGGCCGAAGCCCTCGGGGGATTGAGAGCATGATTGCCGGCACGTCGATTATTACGACGGTCATTTTTGCAGGATTGAATGGCCCAGGAATGATGTTCGCTGGGCCAGTGACGGACAGGATCGGTGCCACGGTTGGGCTGCATCCATATCGTCGATCTAACATTATGGACTGTTTCACCATGGGTGTGGGCGTTGTAGTACCCATCGCGAGCTCTTTCCTGCTCGTTGCAAGCCTCAATACCCAAGGGTATGAAGGTGTTCCAGAGCTGAGTATTTTCCAAGTCTTAACCGGCGCCTTTTACCCGTTCGTCCTAACAGCCATCATGGTCTTCTCCGTGGTAGCAGGATGGGGCAGAAGCTATGAGGGGCCAGACGGGGCAGAGCTCAGGAATCTTGATAGTGACGCGTCACTCGAACCAGGTCGAATCGAACCCGCCCTGATTACAGCCCAGGATCGCATGTAGCAGTCATAGACAGGCGAGAGTGTCCAAGCCCGGCGTTCACGTCGCCCTTATTTCATACCTACGCAAAGTGGAATGCTATTCCAAGGGACTGCTGAAGGTTTAGTTGACACCTGACTTGCTGGAATTCGGTTCCGGCAGTGGAAGGATCAACACCATGACCCGAAA